>CAZVWZ010000052.1:0-4653 GCA_964631195.1 uncultured Desulfurococcaceae archaeon | reverse complement strand
AGGATCATTTACTGAATAAACAATACCATATAGTGCCATGGCCTCTAATCACCCATACAAGAATACATGTAATTGAACAAGGGGAATATAATATATTACTCTAAGGGAATATAGTTATTAAATAGATGTTGAAGCTCGCCGCTAATGAGCCGGATAGGCAATGATTGATAGACGAACCCCTGTCTGAATAACTTCTATAATCTATAGCCTAGTTCCTGTAGAAATTGATTAAGTGATCTCTTTGTCCATTCAAGAAGCAGGAGACTCCTTTGTCTAGAGTATCGATAGTGCATTAATTCATGTAGTTTAAATATTTTTTCATAGAAGTGGTTGATTGTTTCCTCTAAAGTTCTACCATTTTCCCAGCTATAATGGAATACTCTTAGAAAACCAACAACTCCTAATGCATCTAATTTATCTGCGTCACTAAGTATTTTTGCTTCTTCATAAATAGGCCTTATACCATGTTTTCTAGCGTATGAGAAACTATGGTATAGAATAGCATTAGTAACTTTTTCTATGACGTTAGTGTCTACATTGTATTCCAATAAATATGATCTCGCAAATATAGCTGAATAATAGGCATGTGGTTCTCCCAATACGCGGCCAATATCATGTAAATATATTGATAGATCCAGTACCAATGGATCTATATCTAGTTTCTCATGCTTAACAATATCCCATGCAATTCCATAAACACGTTCAATATGTGGATAGCCATGAGCAAAATTATTTCCCAGAACCTTCTTCACTAGAGCCTTTACGTTCCTCACCAGATCCTTTTTCACTGCTATACACCCTTGTTAAGGACCATGCGCGTATAAGTGTCACTCCTCCACTAAGAGTTACAAAGCCTATGAGTATAGATAATAAACTTGAAGCTACATCACGATATAGACTCATTAATACTATTCCATTATAGAACATATAGAGACTAAAGAATAAGAGTATCAACCCAGATACGGGTGTAATATAGTCCCGGGCAGGCATATCTAACCCCATAGTATATTAATTATTGTCTTAATTACTTCTATTAACCAGTTAAACTCCGTTTCAACAAAATCTATATATCTATCCATTAAATAAGGTAACTGCTTAGAAAGACTTAGGAATCCCTTATCCATTACCATTATATGTCTATATAATTCGAAATCATATTTAGGAGTATCAAGTCCGATTAGTAAATACAGTGCATGAATTATCTTATTAGGATAGAATATAGCGAATACAATAATATACGATGCAAGAATACCTATTGATACCATTAATGATGTATAAGAACGCTTTAATTCGCCTCTTTCAAGTTCTACAGGTTTTGGAGTGAAAATAAATTGTACTAACTTAATTAATCTTCTACGTAATAAACTATAGATTAGGAAAGCAATGGTTAATGATAATATGAAGCTAAAGCCGTATCTCATAGCTTTATAAGGCACTAACCAATTAAGGAAATTCGTTATAGTTAGTATAATGGGTGATATTAAAGCCCAAGTAAAGAATACTATCACTATGAGAAATGATCTTGTAAACATGCGTTGATGCCATAGTCTTCCTTTATGAAACCTGCTTATAACCTCTCTAAAATAGCTTTTTAAACGATCAGCTACATACTCCTTTGACAATAATATTGTGTCAGATAAAAGACCATTTATGTAGTTATAAAGAACATAATAAACGGCTAAAGCAACTAGTGTAAAAATAATTATACTACCAATTCTTGTCTCTAGAAAATAGCCAATAACCATTTTAGCTATTATATTGCCCGTACTCGCATAGTTTGTTAATTCTATAAATACATTCGCCAAACTATATGAGATCATCAAATACGTACCTATTATAATGAATACTAAAGAAATCGAAAATACTATACCTAAGAGACTGGCACGTATACGTCTAATACCTATACCCATAGTCAATAACCTTGTAAGGGCGTCGCCATGGAGAATCAATAATGTATAGATAAGCATCTCATAGAGAGATGGGGCCCCCGGTGTTCCAAGAACCTGGTATACCGTGCCCGATATTATATATGATAGTATAATGACCTCTGGGAGAAAGAAGTATATACCTATAGCGATTAGAGCTATGGAGGAGTATATTATCATTTGAAAAACAGTATCTAGAACTTGGGCAGATAATATGATCTTATATAATGGATAGGCTATTAATATACAATATATTATCGAGTACCTAAGCCTATACCTACCCATAACCCCAGCTCTTAAACTCTTCATTCTAGGCCACCAATGACCTATAAGTCTCAATAAATCTTATGAGCCTAGGTAATAGACTTGATGGCCCGACCTGTATGACTCTTATCCCATTTCTCTGCAATTCATGAGCATAAGATCTAGCTTTTTCAAATGCTCTATAGGATGTAGCAAGGTACAAGGCTGCTTCAAAACCTGCTAGATGCCTTATCTCATACAATTCCGGTAAAGGTGAGACAACAACCATACTATGATTTAATGAGGCAAGTCTATAATGGATCTTAATGAGCTCATTAACTTCCTGCTCCAATTTATCCTTTGGATAAACAGTTGGATCCAGAGATAGGAATACAAGGAATATGT
Source organism: uncultured Desulfurococcaceae archaeon (assembly GCA_964631195.1). GTDB lineage: Archaea > Thermoproteota > Thermoprotei_A > Sulfolobales > Desulfurococcaceae > CAZHDB01. The sequence goes on along the minus strand of CAZVWZ010000052.1, from coordinate 2,080 downwards.
TTTTGGCTCTACGAGGTATAAGTGCAAGTGATTGTCTTATGAGCTCTGCCATCGTAATGTCAGGATATTTTCTACTCCATTCGATCATTGATAATTGCCTTAATAATCTATCATAATGTACCCTGCCTCTACCCTGTCGAAGTAATAATGGTCTTACACCACGTACTGCTAAACCAACCCAGTCTCCACGTTCAAGTGTAACAGATGCTATTCCTGATATCACTCTTATGGATTCTTCAAGCATAGTCTTACCAATGACTCCATAGAGCATTGCAGGCGATGCATCAAGTATTAACATGAGGTTAAGGCTAGCCTCTCTCTCAAACATTTTTACATAAAGCCTTTGTAGCCTTGCATATGACTTCCAATCAATAAATCGATAATCATCACCATAGACATATTCTCGTAAGGTTATAAACTCTGTACCAATCCCTTTTAACTTAGACTTTGTTAATCCAAGACTTGTAGAGATCCATCTAGATAATAATCTTCTCGATATAGGATAGGGTTTCGGATGAACATACACTCTATATTTACTTCCAGGAACCATAGCTTTATATGCAAATAGCCCCATAGGATCCCTAACTATGACCTCTATACCATGAAATACATGAGACCCTATTCTAGGTTCAATTACATATTCTAATTCAACAAAGCCTTTGCCAGGTAGAGTTGCTACAATATAATTTGATCCATCGACTAACTTGAATAGACTTGGATATAGATCATTTATTTCAAGAAATAATATTGGAAACAAGGAATTATTAACTAGTTTAACTTTAACTTTAGAATACTTGCCTTCAACTAAGGGTTTTTCAAGAACCCTATATATTTTTAATCTGTAGATAATCCTACTCGATAATTCAATTAATAGATACATTGATGATATGTATCCCAGGACTATAGCCATTATAGTGTATAGTTGAAACGGTATAACTGGCTGATAAAGTATAGTCATAGCTACAGTGAAGCCTATAATGAGTAATAAACCCATGAATCTATTGGTAAAAATAAGTTGTCCATACTCTTTCCCATATTTAGTGGACATAATTATCTCCTAACCCTCAACTCCCGGTGTAGGAACTTTAACAGTCTTTAAGATCTCACTTATTACTTGATCTGTTGTTATACCTTCAAGTTCTGCTTCAGGCTTCAATATTATCCTATGCCTAAGAACAGAATATGCAACATATTTTACATCATCAGGTATGACATATTCTCTGCCTTCAATTAATGCTCTAGCCTTGCTACATAGATATAGTGCTATACTGGCTCTCGGAGAACCGCCTAAACGAACATATGGATGCTTTCTAGATTCCTCGACTATCGATACAATATAGTCCATTACCTCTCTACTAACCTTTACATGAGGCAGCATTTCACGGATCTTTAGTACATCAGATGCATCAGCTACAGCATTAACACGGAACTCCTCAATAAAGTGTATCCTACGGAGAATCTCGATACTCTCATCACGGCTCGGATAATCAACAATAACTTTTAGTAAGAATCTATCAAGTTGTGCCTCAGGCAATGGAAATGTTCCCTCCATTTCAATGGGGTTTTGAGTAGCTATCACCATGAATGGCTCCGGTAATTTAAATGTTACACCTTCAATAGTCACTTGTCTCTCTTGCATTGCCTCAAGTAATGCTGATTGAGTCCTTGGACTAGCCCTATTTATTTCATCAAATAAGACTATATTCGCAAATATAGGGCCTTTACGCGGCCTAAATTCTCCTGTCTTAGGATCATATACAAATGTACCAATTATATCGCTCGGCAAAAGATCTGGAGTGGCCTGTATCCTAGAATATGTCATATTAAAAGTACGTGCTATGGTCTTAGCCATTAATGTCTTCGCTACTCCTGGAACCCCTTCTAATAAAACATGGCCTCCAGAATATAGTGCTATAAGTATATAGTTTATAATATCCAGTTTTCCAACTATGATTCTAGATACTTCATTTACAATAGACTTAGTAATTTTATATACAAAGCTAGGGTCCATGTTAATGGAGGATTTCCTCGATTCCACGGTAACCAGCCCTTCTAGTTATAGAATAACCCATTAACTCAA
>CAZVWZ010000051.1:4743-9139 GCA_964631195.1 uncultured Desulfurococcaceae archaeon | reverse complement strand
TCTCCAAGCTTAATATCAATAGCTACACCAAGTCTAATTTTGGAACTCTCTCTACCCCGTAATTCACCTACGGAATCCATGGCAACTCTTCTAAACCAGCTACGATCCCATTTAATTGGGTGTCTGGCCATAGTTTCAAGTAGGCTTTCAAAATCAATGTTGTTTAGAAAATCGCTAAAACCACCATACTCCTCATATATCTTCTTTTGCTTTAACCTATGTACTCTTATTGTCTTACTCGATCTCTTCAGTTCGTCAATAATCTTGCTGCCTTCTTCATGTGAACTGTAGTACTCGAATATGTATTTAAGAATAGAATAAAGTATATATGGTTCATATGTAGGTTGATAAAGTCCAGTACGAGAAAGCATTAGATCAGCTATTAATGAAATATCAAGTACAATATTTGATGCGTCAACGATATTCTCCTTATAGTATAAAGCATAGTCTAATCCAGTATGATCAAATACTATAATTCTATACATGGTCTTCTCTAGGACTTCATCAATAAGTGCACGTACAAGCCTGGATTTACCTGTTCCAGTTGCTCCAACGATCCCTACGTGATAGGTAATCCATAGAGGATCCAATGGTATATCTATACCACTATATTTATGATAGCCTATTCTTAGACCCTCACCGAGATCCAGTCCTAAATCACTAGATGACTCAACAACATATACCTTAGAACCAGGATTTGGAGGTAAATCAACTTCCCTAAGTCTATTTCCATGTATAATACCTATAAGGGCTGAGTATCCACTGCTATGCGGTAAAGTTCCTGTTTCAACGAGTTCTGGGTTATCAACATAACTAGTTCTACGATAAATGTTTAGAAAGGGCTCATAGCGTTTAACTCCTCGGAGGACACCAAGATATCTTAGTCCACGTTTACCATCCTCTATAAGAACTAACTGTTCTTCTTTAGCTAGATGTTCTACCTGATCCCATATAATAATTGGAGTATATAACGTAGTTGAGCCACTGCCAACAAGGCCTATAAGCTGCATTACTAACCAGCCTCCAGTATAGACTAAAGTATATAAAGTGTATAGACCTTAATATGAATATCAAAATCCAATTATTCATACTAAGAATAAGAAAAATAAAAAGATGTGTTATTATCTATTAGATTTAAGATACTCAATGACTTCCTTGAGATTCTTAAATAATTCCTCAATATCTTCATCAGTTATATAACCCATATGCCCTATGCGGAAAGTGTATTCCTTGACAGGCCCATAACCCTTAGCTATTTCGAATCCACGTTTTCTCATCTCATTATATACATCAACACCCTTTATACCAGGAGGTGTCTTGATAACTGTTATAGTTGGACTATAATATCCCGGCTTAGCAAATAATTCAAGGCCTAGATCAAGTACTCCTCTCCTAATTTTTTCAGCTCTATCTTCATACATTTTAAGCCATGCATATTTTCCTCCCATTTTCTCAATGATCCGTAGAGCTACATTCAATCCAGCAATTTGCGGTATTGGAGGCGTGGATGGCGTACTCCACTGTTTATCAAGATATTTACGATACAATGGTAGATCAAAATACCATCCACGATCGCTTATTTTCTTAGCTTTTTCAAAAATGTCTTCACTAAAGCTTGCCATAGCAAGTCCTGGAGGTACTCCAAAGGCTTTTTGACTACTGGCAAAAACTATGTCAAGACCCCATTCATCAACCTTTATATCGGCAGCACCCATAGCCGACACTGCATCTACAAATACAAGTTTTTCATGTTCTTTTGCTACTTTAGCAAGTTCCTTCAATGGATTAAGAACACCAGTACTAGTCTCGTTATAAGTTATAGTAACAGCCTCAACATCCGGGTTCTTCTTTAAAGCGTCATCAAGTTCTTCTGGTAGTACAGGTTCCCCAGGCTTTTTCTCTAAAACAATAGCTTTTCTCCCATTCCATTCAACAACGTCACGATATCGATAACCAAACGCGCCAATTATAGTGACAAGGACTTTGCCTCCTAGTGTTACTGCATTTCTTATACTAGCTTCCATAATGCCAGTACCGCTGCTAGGGAATAACATTACAATAGACTTCTTTGCCTCTAGAAAATCAGCTAGTCTTTTAACAGTATCACGATGCAATTCACTATACTCGACAGACCTATGGCTAAACATCTGTGCCTTCATGACTTCAAGAACTTCCGGGAAACAAGCTACTGGACCAGCTGTAAAGAGTTTTAGAGGTCTCGGCCACATGATCTTTAGGACTTCATCAATAACATCCTTATATTTCATAATGAGACACCTTAAGTCTTCTTTCCAATCTAGAGCTATACACTCCAATATCATATAAAGGTATCCATAAACCAATCCTTGGATGAGTTTTAAGGGAATATGTTATAACCTATTTTAACTCTAATTAATTAATGGGGAACAATTTTGAATATTGGAGATAAGAAGGTTAATTGGCTTTCATATTTTAGCCTTAATAATATAGAGCTTGACATCCTTTTAAACACCATCGACATCGTATTTAATGAAGGCCGAGTTTGTAGAATAAGTGATTATGTCGAGAAAACTGTTTTTGAGAAACTTAATCCAAACTTAGTTGAGAAACTTCGTTCAAAAGGTATACTTAAGTCTTTTGTAAAGCATGGAGAAACATTTTATACAGTTACAACGAGAGGTCTTAAAGCATTTTTTGAGGTTATTTCACCAGTTAATAAGATCATAACTAAATACCCTGGTCTAGATTCTAAGACTCTTGCCCATCGGGTATCAAAATACATTATATATGGTGGAGTCCACAAGGTCTATAGCATTCATGAGAGAATTGTAGTTAAGATTCTCAAGATCATGTCAAATGCAGGTTTTATTGTTGAAAAAGAATCAAAGTATTATCCAGCTGAACTTAATGATAGGGTGAAGGCATCTATAAAATTTATTGAGAAGATATCGTCTCATAGTTTTTTACGTAATATAGGTGATATAGCCCAATCAATAACTAAATCATTAAGGCTTCCAAGGGAGAAAGCTAATGATATCATAAGTGGTGCATTATATTCTAGTCTATTAGTTAGTGAAAAAGATCCTAGGAAGACAATTATTGATTTACTTCCAAGTTTAAGGGCCCGAATAGATCATAGTATTAAGGAAGGAAAGCTTTTAGAAGCTTCTGCATATTCAAGTCTTACTATACATTTAATGGAGTCTTTATCAAAAGATCTCGGCTCGATTAAGAATCTAGAAACCACATATAACTTAATGCAGATCAAATTATATGAGCTCCTTGGGGACTATTTTTATCATAATCTTAGCTTCGATACAGCTATGATATTCTATGGTAAAGCAGTAACGTATGCCAACGATAAACCTGAGTTTATTAAAAATATTCATAGAATTAAGGCTAAGTATATGCTTAGTAGAGCTAGGAGTTTAGCTGCTAGAAAACGGTTTGAGGATGCAATATCAGAACTTGATAGACTTATAGAGTACTATAAGAGTGTTGGATTGATGAGAGAAGCCGACATAGCACTAGCTCTCCGAAGAGAGTATCAGGGCGAAGTAGAGGTTCTTAGAGGTAAAAGCTGCATAGCTCATGGTCTATTTGAAGAAGCTGCTGCGATCTATAATAGATTAGGTTCAAGATTTAATGGTAAGGCATTAGCTGCTCACTGTAAGGCATTGATTAGTCGTGGCGAGTGCGAATTACTTATCAATAAGAATCCTGAAGCCGCCATATCTATTCTTGATGAAGCGGCCAAATTAGCAGACCAAATCCTAAGTCCTCATTTAAGAAATGCAGCTTTAAGCCTCTATTATGAAGCTCATGCACGCATTAATGTGGAAAAGGGGGATTTACTAGGAGCTAGCAAGGACTTTAGAGAGGCAGCCAAATATTATAGTTCTAGGGGTCTTATCAAGAGATCATTATTAAGTAGTGCCAGAGCACATAAGTTTATGGGATTCCATTATGTATTTAATGATGAATATCTTCGTGCATATACCAACTTCGTTGAAAGCTATAACATGTATGCAAATCTACTTAATAGGCTTTATAAGCATTTAATTCTTAAATCGAGGACTAACTTCTATTTATTAGGAGAGGCTTTAAAGGGGGTTCTCGATACAAAGGCACTTATAGAATTAATTGATGCTCTAAAAATCATTGAAGAATCAATAATACTTGCACCAGCAATAATTGACAAACTAATAGATAAAGCCATGAATACTGGTCATTATCTTGTAGAAGCTAATAGAGAAATAGAATACAAGTTAGTCTCCGATCTAATAAATATTCTACGTACACTTAGAGAGAGATCAGGGGTAAAGGATTTAGAACATAAAATAATCTTAATAGACCAGGATTTAAAGGCAATACAAGAAACCTACATTGGAAGCGGTAAAGAACCTAGAAAGGAATC
>CAZVWZ010000051.1:0-4643 GCA_964631195.1 uncultured Desulfurococcaceae archaeon | reverse complement strand
TAAAGGCAATACAAGAAACCTACATTGGAAGCGGTAAAGAACCTAGAAAGGAATCTATAGCAAGAATACTTATTGCAATATTGACAAGGATGAAGTATAGTTTAGAGACAATAACACATTATCTAGAGGAAATATAGATAATGTACGTTCCGGTATGCACACTAGGTTCATCCTGTCCCCCGGCCACGGGGATGTCTCCAGTGCGAGGAGGCAACCGGAACGAATCTATTTTTCTCCAATTATTCTTATTAATTTTCGTTTACGGATGTTGATATAAAGGATAAGGATCGGGTTGTGTACAGCTGAGAAATGATAAAGCTTATCTCGATGAATCCATGGCCACTATATTAAAGGATGGCTCGGTACGCGGCCTCTAAGCCGCATCTTTTTCTACGGCCTACCCACGGGGCTTTGGGCATCGAATATTTTTATGTTTAAGGGAAATATTTATATAAGTTAGTAAATTACCTCAATATAATTGATTAAAGGCCCTATGAGGGTGATGGGAGCTATGCTCTAAAGCCCCATAGGGTATAGCCTAGATGGGAGTCCTGTGCCGTTGGGCTCGACAGTTGCCCATGACCCCATAATCCTTTAGATAAGGTTATGGGCGAGGTGGAAGTCCCTAGAAATGATCCTCTAGGGACAAACGGAAGGTACCTCATCGCCCAATTATTTTCTATTTCTTATCCGGATTTATTTCTTTTTTAGAAGGCATATGGTCATTCCTATCATATTATGTCTATGTGGATATGTTCTTATGCATTTTCCTAATTCTCTATTTTCTACTATATTCTTGTAACTTGTAATTCCATTACACCATTCAAATAGCTTCTTAGAGGGTTTTACTAATTCTATATCTTCGAATCTTTCAGTAATCTTTGATATTACATATTCATTTTCTTCTGGAGCTATACTACATGTTGTATATACCAATAAGCCATCTTTGTCTAATAACTCAATACCTGCCTTCAGCAACTCTATTTCCTTAGCAACTATTCTAGCTAGATCCCTTTGGTTGGTCTTCTTCTTTCTAGATGGATCAAGCATTATAGTGCCTTCAGCGCTACATGGTACATCCAATAGTATTTTCTTGAACTTTTTATTTACTAGTCTCGGTAATTTCCTAAGATCACTCCATGTAACAATTATATTTCTAAAACCCATACGTAGTACATGTCCTATGAGTGCTTTAATCCTGTATAGAACTAGGTCATTGGCTACGACAAGTCCCTTGCCAAGCATTAACTGTGCAATATGTGTTGCTTTACCACCAGGGGCTGCACATCCATCCAATACATCTGCTATTTCACCCTGTTTAACTAATAATAGTGAAGGAATCAGAGGTGCTGCATCACGGTGTACATAGTAATAGCCTTTTAGATATTCGTGAGTTGCACCTATACTTGGTCTCGGGGGTTGTTTAATTACACGATATCCATGGATACTCCATGGAATATGCTTTAATTCAAATCCAAGCTCTTCAAGTCTATTGATTAGCCATTTACAGTCTACAAGTAGATCATTGCATCTAATAACCGGCTCTACTTTTTTCTCAAAAGAGTTAAGTAATTCAATTGTTTCATCATAGCCAAATAACTCGAGATATCGTTCTATCATGTATGGTAGATAACCATATTTTTTAGCAAGTTTATGTGCATCAGAAGATATCTTAGTAATCTTTATCTCATAGTAGATCTTTTTCCAGTCAACTTTCAGAAACATCACCTTCAACGAAAACATCGTAGTCAATATAGTTCTTTATCGATAATAGCTTATCTCTCTCAATCTGCTTCCATCCATATCTTTCAGCGTCTTTAATCATTAAGCTAATTACCGTAAAAGCCTTTATAGCATATTCAAATTCTTTTGGGAAAACTTGTTTAGGATTTATCCCTCTTGTTATCATATTAAAGTGATCTCGGATCCAATTGCATTGTAACCCAACTCTAAGTGTATGGTCGCTATAGTTTACTATTAATGGGTACATTTTACATGATAATGGATGATCTCCATGTATTGTACACTTTAGTTCTTTATTGAATGGGCATTTATTTCCAATAACCCATCTATATAGAAGGACAATGTATTTTTTACTAAATGGATCATAGTACATGATCTCTGGAATAAATTTAAGTTCACCAATACCATATTTGATAGCCTTTTTCTCTAAGCTACGTTTCTCCCAGGGGAATACCTTTGGATAATCTCCTGGATCCGTAAATGTGCAGCAATCACTGCATCTATAACATTTAAAAATTAATGGCATTGAGATTATGCACCATTTTAGACTATACGTTTTCATAGTTAAAGAAATTAATCCTCTAAGTAGATAATGATCAGAATATTTTATTTTGATCTTATTTAAACACTTATTTTAAAAATTCATTAAGAGAATGGGTAAAGCATATTTACCGTATTACGTAGACCTAATAAAATAAGTAGTTAATAGAGGGAATTCGAATCGTGGTATATACTGGTTCATATAAGGCATTATTTATTGATGTTGGTAGTAGAAAATACTGGGTTAAGGAATATCCGCTTGATCTCGTCTGGGGACCTATTGATCTAGGTATAGAGGTTCATTATAGAGAGTTTAGGACTTATAGAAAGCCCGTTTATAGTCCTGATAATGCTCTCGTCATTGGAAGAGGGATCTTTGCTGGGACAAAACTATATGGTGTACATAGATTAGTAGCTTGTTTCAGAAGTCCATTAACACATGGATTCCATGTAGCAACAGCAGGTGGTGCAGCTTACCAGTTTAGAATAAATGCTGATGCACTAGTTATAATTGGCTATAGTGAAAAACCTCTTATTCTGAAGGTATATGATGACGATGGAGAGCCTAAAGTAGAGTTCGTTGAGACAAGTGAGGAAGAAATTGAAGCCATTTGGAAGGGTTATGGAGGATATAGAGGAGTATATGCATTGCAACAATGGTTATCTGAAAAACTCAAGGATTTCTATCAAAAATATGATGGTAGAAGTATACTTGTAGGACCGGCATCTAAGTATACTAGTATTGGAGCCTTAGTATCAATAACTCTACATCATGGTAAGATGGATTTTGGCAGCGAAGAATATGCTGCACGAGGAGGACCTGGTAGTGTATTGTATAGAGCTCATCATGTAGTAGCTATTGTTTATGGTGGATCATATGATGTTGGTAAAAATAGGCCTAAAGAATTGAATGATCTCAGGTGGATAAATCAATGGTTTACAAATAATGCTGGAAATAATTATCCATTTGTAGTTATAAAGGCCGGGACAAAGTATCGTTACAATGAGAAACTACGTACTGGAGGTACTCTCGGTGGTAATTATCCAAGTCTTAAAACTGCAACTCCAATGTTTAATTTTAACATGATCTATACACCCAGGGATATTCGTGAAGAACTACATGAGATGATTATGAAATATATATGGGAACCATTTAATAAAGAGGCGATAGAAACAAGGTCATGGAAGACATGCGGTGAACCATGTCCAATTGCTTGTAAGAAAGTTCGAAAAGGCAAGTATAAGACAGATTATGAGCCATATGAGGGTATGGGTCCATTTATTGGTATATATGATATCCATTTATCTGAGAAGATCGTGGAACTTGCTGATGCATACGGATTTGATGCTATCGAGTTAGGCCATGTTATAGCATATATATTTGATGCTATTGATAAAGGTCTTTTAAGACCTGAAGAAGCTGGTCTACCATCAAAACCATATTTTGACCCTGTTGACTTCAGGCTAGAATATAGTAAAGTAAATACAGAGCTTGCGATAAGGATTGTGGAAGATCTTGCCTGGGGTAAGTTGCCTTTATTAAGACTTATTGGAGAGAGAGGTATAAGATCAGCGTCGAAAGTACTTAACGTATTATATAGAGAAAGGGTTGAGGCATTGGACAGGAAATTTGAAGATCTAGCAGTATATGCTTTATTTGGTGAGGAAGGCCATATAGCTCCGAACTATTACTGGACACCTGGTATGGTAGCTCCATTACCAGTACTTGGTAGATATTGGACATTGTATGCAGGAGTCTTTCTAGAACCAGAAGAATTTGCTCAAAAAAGTTTTGAGAGAGCATTAATGGAGTATTTTGATGATAATTCTGGAATATGTCGTTTTCACCGTAAATGGGGAGAGAAGTATTTGCCAAAATTATTGGAAGAGCTTTATGGATTGCCTAATGTTATTGAGAGAGTTAAGCAGAGGTATCATGAGATCATGAGGTACCAGGAGCTTGCAGGTGCTTATCCAGTGTTCTGGGATAATGAGAAAATAATTGATTTCATGGCTTTAGCTGCTAAGGAGTATGCTAATGAGGAGTGGACTAAGAAGTTTGAAGAGAATAAGTATATGGCGGCTAGGGAGTGGTGGAATAGATTTTATGAAAAACTTAATGAGCTAATAACCAAGTGATCTATGTAGTTTTTCCTCATAAATAATACTAATATGTATATGATGACAAATGTAGAGTATATGAGATTTATAAGACTATTTCTTGTTTAAATGATATTTACTCATAAGATCTTATTTATCTCAGAATGTTTTATATTTGTGTTATTGCACAAAATTTTCTAGGTGGAAAGACATGAGCGGTTATGGAGGAGGCTATGGTAAGGGAAGGAAGGGTTGTGGTA
>CAZVWZ010000050.1:7111-9229 GCA_964631195.1 uncultured Desulfurococcaceae archaeon | reverse complement strand
AGTAATAGGTCTTCTCTATATTGTGGTGGAGCAATAGCAATAACTTCTATACTCAATACAATATCTGGTCTACTTAGTACACTCGTAGTATTGACTATTTCCCCATCAACTACTTCATAGAGTCTAAACTCAATACATATACCTGGATTATAAGATACTGTAATGAATCCCCCTAGGAGGATAAACGTTGTAATCAAGACTATGGCTAAGGATTTACGTGAAATACTCATATAAGACACCATTATAAATTTATGTATTGAAACAATATATTTTTTCGAAACAGTATATCTTACTAATTAGAAGATACACTAATTGTTTAGTATTCAATTCGCTTAGTTAAAGATCGTATGTAAAGATTTATATCTATTCATAAACTGGTAAGGAAACGTTAAATATATTATAGAACCTTTTAATCTAGACGATTTTCTTCAGAATAGTCACGTTATAGTCTATTATCACACGTATATAGTTACGGAGCATGGCGTCTATCCGGGGGTCACCTGTATCTACACGTAGTACATCAATACCTCTGATCTTTCTATGAGTGGCTATTACAATGATATTCCTCTTACCACCAACTCTCTGGATAACCTCTGGAGATATCTGTTGATTTCCACGCCCAAATATAAATCCCTGGCCTCCTATAGGTGATACTATTATCTTAGCTTTTGGATATTTGTCTAGTAGCTCTAGTAAACCCTTTTCATCAAGATCTCTTCCAACTAGCACGCCATTATAGACTGCATCAACTCCCAGGAGAGTCTTAGATAAGCCTAGTTGATCAGCTATTGCTTTAACAGTTGATCCGGGGCCCAGGATATAGAGTGTATCAGGCTTCATGTTCTCAACAACATATCTTGCTATAGCCATCCTGTTCTCAACTTCATCGGCAACATCTAGACTCGGCTCTTTACTAGCCTGGACAAGGCCCCGGACATATGGGATCTTTAGATAACCATAGAGTTTTACAACCAGCTTATCTCTACGAAAAGCTTCTTCATCAATATCTAGTACCTCTTCCTCAACCAATACAGTCTCTCCCCGGACAAAAGCCTCTAGAACACGAGCTGCAGCTTCTGGAGATACAGCAAATACACTACTATACATCTTAACACCGCTGGGAATACCGAGAACAGGAACCTTTTGATCAATAGCATCAAGTATGTCTTTAGCAGTACCATCGCCTCCAACGAATACAAGTAGATCTATTCCTTTATCAACCATTTCACGCGATATTCTCTGGGTATCTTCAGCTGATGTTAACCCCCCGGTTAATGTCCCAACGATCTCTTCTACAGCTTCCCTAACCCTTGTTCTAGACACTATATCCCATCCCATAGGACCCGGTGCAACCAATAATCTTATTGTCCGGGGATCTAGTTTCCCCAGGAACTCCATGGCCCTCTTAGGAGCTACTGGTTCTGCACCTCTCCTTAAGGCCTCATAGTATGCATCACCATCAGTACCCTTAAGCCCTACACGCCCACCCATACCAGCTATTGGGTTTATGAGGAATCCTATCCGGGTTTTCTTCATAACATGTAAGCACCAAGTAGATCTATTATTTAGATCTTTTATTACTGTATATACATGTATATATAATTATAGGGAGGGAATCCATATTATAATACAAGATCCTATTATGGGTTTCCAGGAGGGTACCATTTAACCACGATCTTATAGTCTGGAAATACATCTCGGATAACCATGATAATTAGTTCACGTACAGCCTCAGCAAGATCCCGGTGTACACGGTAAAGCCTTAAACTAGCTTCACGGTATCCGGGGTATAGATGGAGTCCAGCAACGACCTTACCTTTATAGAATAACCTATAGCTATAGGAGTGCCTACCAACACAGAGCCCATTTTCCCTAAACCTCCGCACAAGCTTATCAAGATCACTTACCCTAACCCAATACAAATGTAGCTCCCCCGAATAACCATGCTTAGCTAAGAAACCCATGTATCTATATAAGACTATATACATATTTATTGCATAAATAAGGCCTATTGTTAACTGGGGGGTTAAACTCTCTGTTTTCGCCTCCAAACCCCGGACAGAGCCCATGAAATCTTCAGTTGCAGCAAACCTGGTAAACTGGGGGGTTAACAATGGA
>CAZVWZ010000050.1:0-7011 GCA_964631195.1 uncultured Desulfurococcaceae archaeon | reverse complement strand
GCCCATGAAATCTTCAGTTGCAGCAAACCTGGTAAACTGGGGGGTTAACAATGGACCCTAGCAGTCATCTCTATTATTCAAGTTCCATTGTTAACCGGGGAGTTAACAGAGCCTCTATTTCCACTGGAGAAAAAATATTATTCCAACTCCTCATATGAATCCATAAACTTCACGTTAAGAGGATGAACCCCTGTATTTCTTATGGAAATTATGGTCCTAATTTATACATTACCTTATTTATAGAGAGTTTGTATAAACTAGTATTTTTGACTCGATTTCTACATGGTCTTTCCTTATTTCTATGCTATCCATATCTATAAATATGTACATAGTCTTGCAGTGGAAGTCTTGGGGTCCAGGAAGTTAATTCCTTATTTCTTGAACACCTTATTTGGATGTATAGAGTGACTGATATATTAGCTACTTGATTATTATCAGAGATATTTGGATTTCAATACATTATATTAACCTAATATTGGTGTAATGATAGACATCAATACGTTGATCTTGATAAATAATCCTGGAATTCTCAAGTACTATAAAAACCTAAAAATAGAATGAAGTTAGGAAAGAGTAGTAACCTAGATCTTAAGCCTAAGAAACTAAATAAAAATTATATACAAAGTATCTTAGAAGAGGAGCAGCCCCGCCATAACCCACATTCAGTACTAGCCACATTCGACTAAGCGGCCAACCTCCCGGATCACACGGCGACTCATCCCGGAAAACAAGGCCTTGCACCCCACGGGACCGGCCGTTTCAACGCATCCACCCGCCGTCCATCAGCGGGTTATCTGGCCCTCCGTTGCCGGAGGACCCACGCCGCCTCATAGCCATCCGGGGGTGGCCGTGTCGTTTCTGTGCCGTTGCCACGGCTACTCGCCGTGCCCCTTTCGGGGCCGTGGTGCCGTGGGGTGTGTGGTGTTTCCTCAGACCCCCTTTCGGGGCCCGTTGGTGGTTGGCGGGGCTGCTCCCCATTATTTTATTCTGTTATCTGGTTTTTCTTGTTTTGGTTTTCCAGTATATGATTATTAACATAGCTAAGACGAGGATTATTAGGCCTATAATCATTATCGGGTAAGTGAAGGCTTCAGAGCCTATTGATGTCGTACTTGATGGAGTGCTTGGCTTTTCAAGAGTTTTTCCTAATTCTATATAATATGTATAATTACCTATATTGCCTAAATTATCATAGGCCTTGACGTAGATCACTAGTTCTTGTCTATGTCTCAGGATCCTTTTAAATGTTAGAATATCCTCCTTTTCACCACTATATTCTTTTTCAAGGATCTTTTCCTTGTTGATAAGTATATTCACCTTATGCAAACCAGATATATTGTCTCCTACATATACAATTAGATCTAGTTCATAACCATTGCTTACATTAGACAATGAGTATGTAATTTTTATATATGGAGCCTCATCATCAATAACTAAAGTGATTGACTTATTAAATATATTACCAACTCTATCTTCTACAATAATGTATCCCTTCCAAATACCGTTATCCAGATTTAATGATAGTGTATGATTTAAATTAAACGGATACTTAGATCCATTAATTACGAAATATGTTTCAACAATACCACTTAGATCATATGCATTTATTGTTAAGTTTATAATACATGTTTTACTATAAATTATGTCTTTAACACCAGATACTATTGGAGGCTCAAGATCTAGGTATAGAGTCATTGTTGTTAAAGAGTAATGACCAAGTGCATCAAGTGCATAAAACTTTATATTGGTACTCCCCGAACCTGATACAGGTATAATAAGTGATGCTTGAAATCCATTGCTGAGATTACATGATCTAATGATTAGTTCAGTGATATTATACCATTGATTATCGATATTCACTTTAACCTCTCTTAAGAAAGGCTCGTATATAGTTATTAGCACATTTGATATTCCATAATATCCTTTATATTCTTCTAAATAATCAACTGGTACAAAGTATCCATATACACTGATATCCCATGGGATCTGTATAGTTATTTTTGGGGCATTATTATCTATATGTACTATGGTATACCATGTATTAGTGTAAGAACCATTGGGCCACATTGTATCAATAGATAATTTGTAGGTTCCATCAGGATATAATGATGTGTCTAGTAGATAAGATATATTACCACTCCATTGTTTAATAACATAAGTTTCTTCACTAGGTATATTAATAAGCCTAATAATCCCCAGTAGATCTTGGCTACACGTAATATTTACCTGTAATACTCCTTGAACATAAGAGGCATTAGTCGTATTAACTGAAACATATACATATGTATTCTCTACTGATACATTGAAATATAATACTATATTCTTTAAAACTATGTGCTCACCTAGATCTGAGACAATAATGGTTAATACATGTCTTCCGGATCCATAAGCCCATGGATTAATGTTTATTGAAAAGAATCTTTCAACAGGATCTCTTACGGAGAATAATCTTATATCATCAATATATACATATACTTCCTTCAAAAAGATGTCTGAAACATTAAATATAAGATTAAATCTATGGCTAATAATGGTTTCATTAAGTGGATCTATAATGTTCAGTAATGGTGGAGATAAGTCCTTAATTATATATAATTTCACATGGACATTACCGGTATTAATGGTTAACATATATATTCCATCCGGTATATTTGATAGATCAATATCTATAGATAGAGAACCATTCCCATGTAATAAAGTAATATAGGTATTATTAATATATACATAAAGCTCTATGGGTTCTGGATAAATAATTGTTAAGGATAAAGTAAGATTTTCCCATGATATAACTGACCAGTTGCTGGGCTCAGTAATAATAATGACTGGCTCGGTAGGCGGATTCTCTTTCTCAGTAACGGCAAAAATACGGGTAGCATAGCTATGTAGGCCATCAATATTTGTCGCTGAAATATTCAATATATAGTGCCCTGGTTCCAGATTAATTGTGTAGATTATATGAGTAGTATTGTATAGTTTTTTATAAAATAAGGTATTTCCTAGATGATCTGATATAGAAATTTCTAGACTATAGATTGGGCTATCATCAAGTATGGTTGCATTTATAGATACTGGAGATTCTAATATGTTTTCAACGGGTGAATTAATTAGTATATTCGGCGGTGTCTTGTCAAGGTTCTTCCCCATGTCAAGTTTTAGTAAGAACAAAGTTCCTTCGTCCATGTAGTCCATTATAATGTAAATATATGTTTGATTACCGTATAGATAGGTGCCTTTACAGTCAAATATGTATGTTGACGGGATCCATTTGATCATTTCAGTGGTTATATTATTTGTATATATTATTTCTAAATAATCTTTATTGGCAATTAGATATTCCTGCAGTCTATCTCCATCAATATCGGTTAATGGAGCTAATGGTACAATATTACTTGGAAATTCTATGTATCCTAAAAATATTAGATCTGGAAGTGCATAATAATATATCCTGTACGAACTAGATTTCCTATATAGCACCGATAATCTATTATGTGATAAATAGTAATCAATGAGAACATGGTCTTCAATAAGGAGAGGAACATATCTAGAATACACAATATTTCCATCTAAAGGATCTATTATTCTTAAATAATATTTGTTGTATGACTTTGAGGTTATTAGAAGGTAATTGTCATATATAATCATGGAGATGTATTCTTCACCAAAATATATACTCCAGTTAATCGATGAAACGGTAAAACTTTCATTATTATTGTAGAAGATATTAATTGGTATATTCAGTTTATAAGTAATAACTACTGAAGAATTTCCACTAAATCCATTAATAACATTGTAAATAAGCTTTATTCCATCAAGATAATAGGGATCTTCTATCAGTACATAGGATTCGTTAAGAACATTATTAATGAATTTTATGGGTAAGATCCCTTCTTTAAATCTAAATGGATCAAATATTCTAATGTATATGGTATAGCTGTTATTTTCTTTCAAAAAGCCATGGACTCCTAAGCCTATGAAAGGCCTATTTATAATCGTATTTATGACTATTGATCTATTGGCAAGATCGACTATGGTTAGTCTAAGATCATTAGAATAACTTGAAACTAGGAATAGTAAATTATCTAAGACATAAAAGTGGGACAAACTATCCATGTATAATGGTGGTAGACCTGTAAATATTACAATCGGATTAGATGATGAGTAATATATTATTAGATGCGTATTATTAACTATAATGGCGTCGGGAAGTCCATCGTCATCATAATCTCCTATGGCTCTTAATTCATCTATTTTATTTAGTTCTAATTTTTTGCTTGAAATTGGGTACAAGTAACTATTCGGCCTAACTATAGGTCTTTCTTGAATATATGTTCTTCCAATGACTGTTATAGAAGTAGATGAAATTATAATCAATATGATGGTTATTAAGCCTATGACGGTGGCTTTATAGAAAATCATAGTTTATACCCTTTAGACTGTGGGAGTACTTGAAAGCTTTACGGAATATATGATTCTATTACTCTAATATATTCCTCTCTACTTCCTACTTTGCTATATTCTTCTAAGGGTTCTCGATTTAGTGTTAAAAATGTATTCAACCATTTATATAATCCTTTTAATTGTATAACAGAATCCCTAAACCCTGTAATGTATAGTGCAGCAATTACGGCCTCAATACTACTTAACATATATGGCTTCCCATAGTTTACTGGATTGCCAGCTACTAAATAAGGGAGTTTTCTATGTAATCCAGGTATTCTTTTAAAATAATTTGGTGTTAGTTTCTTCCATGAAGCATCTACAACTACTAAACCGAATTTTTCAATAAAGAATCCATCCCAAGGTCCAAGATAGTCCTTAGCATAAGGATCTAAAACAATAGCTTTACGCGGTATTCTCTTGGTTATTGTAGCATAGCCTTTTCTAACCATTTTTAATGCGGTATTCTTCCGAGGATCATCTTCACCATAGTGTATGACATATATCCTTACATTCATTTCTATCCACAGTATATTCTTTACTTCAACCCAAATTTCTGTATTAGCTGAGGAAAACCTTAATTATTTACACCTATATAGTTATTCATAGAAAGGCTTATTGGGAGGTATTTTAGAATGGCTAAAGCTAAGGCAATTGTATTAATTCAGACAGATATTGGTGCTGAAAATAGAGTTATGGAGCAGCTTTTCCAGATTCCTGAGGTTACAGAAGTTTATGTAATATATGGTATATATGATGTAGTAGCCATTATTGAGGCTGAAAGCCTGGAGAGAATAAGAGAGATAATTACAAATAAGATTAGGAAGTTACCTGAGATAAGGACTACGTCTACAATGGTTGTTGTAGAGTCTAAGACTAAGAAGGAGAGCTAAAGTAGTACATGACAAGGCATTATATCCATGTATAACTGTTTTTCATAAAATAATTCTCTTCCTAAGCTAATCTATTCTCATATACCTATTATCTAAGCCAAGAATATTTTAGATATGATCGATAAACCCTTCTATGTAGCCAGGATTTTTTGAGAGGTGATTATTATGGGAATTAATGCTGAAGAAGCAGGAATCGGAAGAAATATTGAAGAAGTTGTTGAAAATATTGAGGAATTAATTGATAAACATAGAATGGATGATCTTAGAAAGTATGTTTTAGGGTTAAAACCATATGATCTAGTCGATGTTCTCGAGAGATTAGATAGTAATTATAGGAGAAAACTAATAGGCGTTATACCTGGAAATTATTATATTGATATCCTTCCTCGACTATCTGAAGATCTCTTGTACGAAGTTGTTATGATTAAGGGGGTTTCTAAGGTAGCTAGAGCGATAGCTGAAATGCAGCCTGACGTTATAGCTGATATTCTTGAGAAACTACCTGTCAGAATTAGGAGACAAGTAATAGCTCTATTACCGCCATGGAAGGTGGAGGAAGTTGCAGAAATCCTCAAGTATCCGCCTGAAAGTGCAGGTGGCGTGATGACTACTCGTATACCTGTGTTTTCCGCTAATGAAACTGTTGGTAAGGCTCTTGAGAAGTATCTTGTTAAGTACCAACTTGGACTATATGATAGACTTGAATATGTATATGTTGTTGAGAGTAATGGTAAGCTTATTGGATGGATTGATCTTAAGAAACTTATGGCATCTCCAAAAGACAGGTTATTAAAAGATATAGTTCAGCCTATACCTGCAAGGGTTTATGTATTAGCTGATCGAGAAGAAGCTGCTAAGCTAGTTATTAAATACGATCTTACCGAAATACCTGTTATAGATGAAAATGGCAGGTTATTAGGTGCCATAACTGTTGACGATATTATAGATGTTATTGTTGCAGAATCAACTGAAGACATATTAAAGTTCGGTGGATTGTGGGAAGCAGTTAAAGGAAGCTATGTAACAGCTAAGGCTATAGAATTAGCAAAGAGACGTGCTACATGGTTAATAATATTATACATATTAGAATCAATAACCGCATCCGTTATAAGTACGTTTGAAAGCTTGATATCAAGTCTTGTAGCCCTAAGCTTCTTCATACCTTTACTAACGGATACCGGCGGTAATGCAGGCTCTCAGACAGCTACACTTGTTATTCGTAGTTTAGCTACGGGAGAGGCAAAGCCATATGACTTTCTACGCATCATCTCTAAGGAACTTACCTCATCGCTTCTACTGGCTCTTATTGTTGCACCTGTAGGGCTCGCAATAGCTTTTATTGTATCACACAATATTATTGTCGCAATAATAGTTTCTATGGCTCTTCCATTTATTGTAATTATTGCAAGTCTTGTTGGAGTATTACTGCCATTTATGGCTATTCTAATAAAATCCGATCCAGCAATAGTCTCAGCCCCTCTTATAACCACAGTATCTGATGTATTAGGATTAACAATTTATTTTACAATAGCAAACCTCTTACTTCATAGTTTAGGAATTTCTTGATCCAATGGCATTGATCTCTGAAAACTCCCGGTAAACAATTAAAAATCCCATTGTTTACACACTATATATTTGTTTAGATGAACGCTTATCCTTTTCAACTGTATATACTCTGTGG
>CAZVWZ010000049.1:0-9246 GCA_964631195.1 uncultured Desulfurococcaceae archaeon | reverse complement strand
TACATATAATTGGATACGAGGCAGAGAATGGACCATAATGGCCTTCTACATGTACTGTATAAGATGTTATCCAGCACCTTCTCTTTTTGCCTGAACCCTTACATTTACGGACACGTACATTAACGGTACCACTATAGTCAGCTTCTGCCTTAACGTCTACGAAATAAAATGGTATATATACTAGATATGGCCTTCCAACACTGATGTACTTAGCAATAGATCTTAAATCCTTATCTGTCTCTATCCTATTATGTGCTTTACCAAGTATTTCATTATCTTTTAACGATTCAACTATTAGTATATCTTCTTTTAGATCTTCTCTAATCCAATTAGCATATCCACAATAACTACATACAGCGACAATAGTCTCTGGACTAACATCTAATGGAGATCCACAGTTTCTACACCTAAACATGGCTCCAGAAGATACATCATTACTACTGGATATAGCCAATCTGTAACACCTTGCTACAGTATTGTTGAGAATATTATGTCTCTTTATTTAATAAATATAATTTCTAAGAAGTTAATAATATTCAAAAAGGTTACTATAAGGTAAAAACTATTGTTTTAGAGGCTCTTTTATGGAACATATTACATCGTTACCAGTATTTTCTATAATGATTCTTTTTACCCCATTCTTTGACGATATATTAAATAATATTCTACGCCACTTTGAAAGTATTCTAGGCTTATCAATAATAATCTCTCCATCTTTATAATTAATACCTATAAATCCATGGAGAAAAGCAAGCCATGTACCACCGGCAGCTCCTATATGAAAACCGTATTCAGTATTATCATAGATGTCTTCTAGATCTGATGCAGCAGCTAATAAGAGGTAATTATATGCAAGATCCATTAATCCTAGTCTAGCTGCTAAAGCCGAGTACATCGGTATGGATAATGATGAACTATGCGTTGTTCGCTCAAGATAGTATTTGAAGTTCTTCATAATGATATCTTCGCTAAATTCATTTTTGAGTAGAAACATTGCTGCTACTACATCAGCTTGTTTAACTAGCCTTGTTTTTTCAATTTTATCTATAATTTCTGGTGGAAGACATTTCTCTCCAATACAATTAGGTTTAACCTTAAAATCTTCCAATAGCATATATCCATCGAATTCCTCACATAATCCATCATCACGACATGGTATATGTATATTATTCCTTATATTTCTCCATAGTTTAACTTCTTCTTCACTTACTTTGAGAACCTCTATTATTCTTCTCCAATCACGTATCCTCAATGATTCATGATAATACTTTATGGCAAGATCAAGGTTTCTACGAACCATAGTATTAATGTAAAAACTATTATTGACTCCATGATGATATTCATCAGGCCCCATAGTATGTTTTATCACATACTTACCATTTTCAAATACAACTCTACTTGTCCAGTACCTGGCAGTCTCAAATAATATTTTAAGGCCACATTTACTCATGAATTCTTGGTCCATTGTTGCATTATAATAGAGATCGACAGCATAAGCTATATCCGCTGTAATATGTTCCTCCTCATCACCAGTATAGATCCTAACTATATCTTTTCCAAGAGGATCTAATGGGATTTCCCTAGGAGTAGCTTCAACACCATCATCAGCTGATTCCCACGGATATCTAGCACCATTATATCCGAGGCTGCGAGCATATTTCTTAGCTTCTTCAATAAATTTACATCTATACATAAGTATTCTCCTTGCAGCCCTAGGGTCAAAGGCTATGTAGAAAGGTAATGTATATGTATCAGTATCCCAGAATACATGTCCTCTATAACCTATTCCATGAAGGCCCCTAGAAGGTATGATTAGATAATCACTATCATCATCAACTAATTGGAGTAGGTGGAAGGCATTAAACTTTAATAAACGCTCAATATACTCATCTCCCTCTATCCTAAGATCTATTCTACTCCATATTTTCTTCCATTCATCAACATGTTTTTGTACAAGATCATTCCATTTCATGTCATATGCTTTACTAATTACTTCAAAGGATCTTTCTAAGGGATCATTGACTTCAATATTCCTTGAAACACCAATATATTTCATTATTTCAATAATGCCCTCATTACCTATATTAAAAATTAATTCTTCTCCCATGGAGTCTTGTGAAATAAGGATCTTTCTCCTGTATTTTTTATCATTCGACCTAATGGATGATGCAATACCTACTCTATATTTCTTATCTAATGTCTCAACCTCAATACCTATACCATCACTATTTGCTTCAGATTTAATAACCTTATAATGACGGATACTAACATCTTCAGGCATTAAAGGATTAATTGTATTAAATTCTATTGGAGATACAATTATTAATTTCCCAGAAAATCCTTTAACTTCTATACTAGCCTTTATAGCAGCTAATTCTTTTATCTTCTTATGGACTATTCTTAAGCTTTTATAGACTAATTGCTTCTCATCATTATTCCATTTAACAATAGTCTCTAAAGTACCCGAACCTATATCAAGAGTTCTTTCTATAGAGTATTTACCTTCTTTAACTAATGATAAAGGCGTATCATCAACCATAATATATATTGCAACGGGTCTTGGAAGATTAACTAATTCTCTATAGAATATTGGAGTATAATCATAGATA
Organism: uncultured Desulfurococcaceae archaeon; assembly: GCA_964631195.1. Classification (GTDB taxonomy): domain Archaea; phylum Thermoproteota; class Thermoprotei_A; order Sulfolobales; family Desulfurococcaceae; genus CAZHDB01. The sequence continues at coordinate 6,637 of CAZVWZ010000049.1, read as the reverse complement.
TGACTGACGAATAAACCATATTTTGATGGAGCAAGTTCTAATTCACCGCGTAATGAAAACCTTCCATTAGATAATGTAAGGAGAGTACCAAGCTTTTCCTCCAATAAATAATCAATGCCTGAGCCTGTATATCTAAACTTATATTTCAATTAATCACACCCAAGAATATTTATCAAGTTGAGAGGATCCAAATTACTAAATTCATTTATGACTATATCAGCACCTGATTCCTTAAGGGAGTCATTTCCGTAGCCAACTGTTTTTAAACCGAGTCTTTTACCTGCTAGAATACCAGATGGAGCATCATCAAATACTATACCACACTTTATTTCTCCATACTTCTTTAGAACCATGTTTAATCCATTTCTAAAAACCTCCTCTTTAGTGCTCCCTGAACCACTAGAGTTTATATCAAATAAACTTACTAGTGTGATATTATTAGGAAGCAGGATTCTATATGCAATAGGTAGGGCATTACGAGATGCAGATGCTAATACCTGGATTATACCCTTGCTCCTTGCTCTCAATATGAAGTTTATAACATCCCAATTGACTTCATAAATATTTTGCTCAATGAGTTCACGGAAAATATTGTTTTTCAATTCAACAAATTCTTGTAATATTTTATTCTTCGTTTCCTCATCACTTATTCCATGTGATTCATAATAGCCAAATAAATCTAGGATCATTTTACCTCCTTCAAGCCTTGGTCTGCCAGAGACATATTTCATATAAAATTCATGGTTAAAATCCCTGATCCCATAAACCTCTGATGCCATTCTCCAAGCATCTTCATGTGGTGTGTGAACTATAACGCCATCAAAATCCCATATGAATACATAGGTCATTTGAACTCTTCACCAATTTTGACTGTATAGTTGCTAATGCATTACCTTCTACAAAACTTTATTACTGGTTAGTAGTATTTAAAAATATGCTGGCTACATGGGATATACTAAAAAGGATTGCCTTTAATAATTCAATTATAGGGTTGAATAGCCTTGGAGCTCTCCAAGAACGATGAGCTTATGACAAGACTTAGGGCTCTTGGTTTGTCGTATTATGAAGCAAAGGCATACATTACACTTCTTCAAGGAGATGCTATGACTACTACAGAGATTGCTAAAAAAGCTCACATACCTCAGCCGAGAGTATATGATGTATTACATAGTCTTGAAGAAAAAGCATTGGTTATATCAAGTGATGGAAGGCCGAAACTATATAGAGCGGTGGAGCCAAGGCAAGCATTATTAAGACTAACTAAAAGATTGGAGAGAAACATACGAGAAAACTATGAAGTTGCTGTAAATATCTTAGAGAAAATATATAAAACAAGGCCGAAACAATCTAATGATATAATTTGGAGAATAAATTCTCTAGCTAATTTAAAATTGAAAATTATAGAAGCAATAAATTATGCAGAACATGAAGTACTTGTCTCTTGCTATAAGCATATGATGAAATTCCTGGAGAAACCATTAAAAGATGCTTACAAAAGAGGTGTTTCAACGTGTCTAGTATCATTTGATGAAATAGATGCTAAGGAGTTTGTTGACGAATTAAGGATTAGGAAAACACGTGGAATAGTAATTGTTGTTCCTGATAGAAAGATGCTAGTATTTTCAACTATCCTCCATCACCTTGAGGAAACAACTGCTACAGGCTATTATACAGAGAATAAAGGGTTGATAAAATTATTTACTGAATACTTCTTACATAACCTGAGAGATCTTTCTAAACCAATATACTTCGCTTATGGTGATAAGGTCTTTAATAGAAGGTTCACTAATATCTTAAGGGCTATTGATATGATCAATATACTTAGGGAGAAAAAGGCTAACGTTATTGTTAAGGTTTATGGTAGATTAGTAAGTAGTAGAGAGCCTACAATATTGATTGGAAGACCCATCAATACTCTTTATAATATATACATTGGTGTAGCAAGGATAACTGTTAGAACTATTGATGGAAGAACATATACCATAGGAGGTTGGGGCGCATATTTAGAAGATATTGAGTCTGATATAGTTGAAGTTATTGGTGAGAAATAAGTTGTTTTATCTAAGATTCTAATATATTTTGTCTAATTATATTATAGTTTTACATTTTCCACGAAGTATTTTGTCAAAACAATAAATATTCTATAAAGAATCGTTATCAGCTGGAAAGATTTTTATACTACTAAGTAGTAATAAATAACGTACAAGGCTTTAAATAGCTTTTATAGGTGAGTTTATTGGGTCGATATAGAGGATTAACTAAAACGTTTCTAGCTTTAATAGTAGTGGTTGTAATAATATTAGCTGCTGTAGCTGGATGGTTTATATGGTCACAGGCCCAAGCACCACAAGTGGTAGAGAAAACGTATATTAGGTTTGCAGGCTGGAGTGCTGGAGAAACAGAGATGAAGAACTATGAGAAAATTATTGAGCTGTTTGAAAAAGATAATCCAGATATTAAAGTAAAGTATGAAGTCATAACACAGATGTTCCACGAAAACATATTAGCTTCATTCGGTGCCGGCGTCGCTCCAGATATATTCTATCTAGATTCGGCATGGGCTCCAACGTTCATTGAAAAAGGTGCATTGTTACCTTTATCTGATTATATAGATCAGGACTTCATTAACCAATACTATGATTTCTTGTTAACACCATTTAAAGGAGCTGACGGAAAGATCTATGGTTTACCTAAGGACTGGAGTATGCTAATGCTATTCTACAATAAGAAGCTATTCCAGCAGGCTGGTTTAACAGATCCTCCTGATACATGGGATGAATTATTACAATATGCTGAAACAATTGCTGACAAAACAGGTACACCCGGATTAGCAATATATCTTGGCGGCTTCAACAGATATGTACCGGTCGCATTAAGTAATGGAGCCCCAACACCAGTATTTGATAGTCCTGATGATGCTTCCTGGTTTGACAATCCAGCTGTTAAGGAGACCATGACATGGTATATCAATCTATATTTGAAAGGAAAGCTTGATCGTGAAGCTAATGGTCAAACACCAGCAGTAGTTGCACCAAGTGACGTGGGTGCTGGATGGCTTGGTGATGCATTTGGTGGTCAGAAAGTAGCAATGGTTATAAGTGGTAACTGGATGATACCATTCCTCGCTGATCAGTATCCGGACTTCAAGTTTGGTGAAGACTGGGATATTGCTCCTGTACCACGTGGAGACTCTGGTAGAGTAACTATGGCATATACTGTAGCACTCGCCATAAACTCTAAATCAGGAGCTCCCGAAACTGCTGTTAAGTTTATGAAGTATGTTGTTGGAAGAGATGGTCAGAAAACACTTGTTGTAGAAATGGGCCATACACTACCATCTATTAAGGGTCTTGAAGAAGATCCTGCGATGTGGCCTCAGCATAAGAAGAGCTTATCATTTATAAACCAATATACATTGGTTCAAGTATTTCAATTTGGTTCTAAGACAGGCGAACTTGAGTCAAAGATAAGCGACATTATGGCGTCAGCTATGAGAGGAGAGGTTAGCATTGATGAAGCATTACAGTCGATGAAGCAAGTTGTTCAGGAAATGTTTCAAGGCTAACTGGTAACGGAGGCGGCTTGAGTGGCCAAGCCAAATAATAAAACAAATTTCTTTTCCCATATCAATTCCTTCTTTAAACAAAAATATAATCAATTAATGACTATGAAGAGATCACGTGAAGCCTTATCAGGTTTACTCCTAGTTTCTATAGCTGTTGCCTTCAATATGTTCTTTGGATACTTTGCTGCATTATTTGCAGTTTATTTGAGTTTTTTCAAGTGGGATTATCTAGGTCCAATGCAATTTGCTGGATTATATAATTATCAAGTATTATTCAATGATCTTGTGAGAGGATTTAATGGTGCACCATATTTTCTAGCTCCTTTCTTCACTGGTTTACGTAATATTTTATTGTATACGGCTATAGTTGTACCTACACAGACAATATTAGCTATGATTCTTGCGGCATTTGCTAATCAAAAAATTAAAGGCGTTCAATTCTATAAGGTATCTTACTTTCTTCCAGCCGTTACATGCCCAGTAATAGTTTCATTAATATTCATATGGTTATTCATGAAATATGGCTTCATAAATTACATATTCCAATTTATTGCTCCTGGATTTGCCCCAGATTGGATCAATGATAAGAACTATCTCCTATATGCAATAGCGATTGTAGCTATATGGGGTACCAGTGGTCATTTCATGGTGTCATTTCTAGCTGCAATGCAGTCTATACCAAGAGACATATATGAAGCTGCAATGCTAGATGGAGCAGGCTCAATAAGAAGATTCATATACATAACGGTTCCCATGCTAAAGCCCATGATAATATATGTTGTAGTAATGGGATTAATAGGTACATTACAAATGTTCGATCTAGCATGGGTGATGGCCGGTCCAAGCGGTGGCCCGGGAGGATCAGGATATACTATGGCTCTCGATATCTATAGAGAAGCATTTATTAATCTTAGACCGGGAGTAGCTGCTGCTAAAAGTATGTTCCTATTTTCACTAATCTTTATATCAACATATATTTTCCAGAGGAAATTCAAGGTGATGCCTAGATGAGGATTAAATTTAAGCTATCAAGGATATTATGGATCGCCTTTGTATATCTAGTTCTAAGTATATTCGCTTTAGTATACTTGACTCCTTTCATCAGATCATTTATAGCATCGTTCATGACATGGGAGCAAGCCTCTCGATTTCCGCCGGAATGGATACCGAGTCCATTTACATTTGAGAATTATCTAAAACTATTTAGGCTGGAACTATTTACTCGATGGATACTTAATTCAGCGCTCTATGCAGGTATAATTGTTGTTGGAAACATATTGTTTGCAAGTATGGCAGGCTATGCTTTTGCAAGACTTAGATTTCCAGGTAGAGATGCATTATTCTCGGCTTTACTGGCATTATTAATGATCCCTGTATTTGTAACAATAGTTCCCAACTATATTATTGTTTATAGATTAGGACTCATAGACAATCTGTTTGGACTAGCACTACTAAGCCTAGTTAACGCTGCAAGCATATTCCTTATGAGACAATACTATTTATCACTACCACAAGAAGTATTCGATGCTGCGAGACTCGATGGATGCGGACCTATAAAGGCATTTTTCTATATAGCCCTACCACTGGGTAAGCCTGCTATAGGTGCTGTAGCTGTCTATCAATTCCTTGGAGCCTGGAATGCTTTCCTAGGCCCCCTTGTCTTCCTCCGAACCCCTGAAAACTTTACTTTACCCGTAGGTCTTAGCTTTGCATTTCAACGTTCTATGTGGACAGAGTATACTCCTATAATTGCTGGTTCTCTTGTTGCAGCTGCTCCAACTATACTCCTGTTCATAGTCTTAAACAAGTATTTAATCCGTGGAATAGTCATATCAGCTGGTAAAGGGTGATATGATGGCTAAAGTAGTGCTAAAAAATGTAACTAAGAAGTTTGGTAAAGTAGTAGCTGTTAATAGAGTTAGCTTAGAGGTAGAGGATGGAGAATTCTTTGTACTCCTTGGACCAAGTGGATGTGGAAAGTCAACTACTTTAAGATTAATAGCAGGTCTTGAAGAACCGGATGAAGGAGAAATATGGATTGGAGACAGATTAGTAAATTATGTTGATCCTGTTAAGAGAAATGTTGCTATGGTTTTCCAGAGCTATGCCCTTTATCCTCATATGACTGTTTACCAGAATATAGAGTTTCCATTGAAAATGGCTGGTGCTCCAATTAATGAGCGTAGGAAAAGAGTTGTAGAGGTTGCTAGATTCCTCGGTATAGAGGATCTATTGAATAGGTATCCAAAGCAATTAAGTGGAGGTCAACAGCAAAGAGTAGCAGTAGCCAGAGCTATTGTTCGTTCACCAGAGGTATTTTTACTTGATGAGCCATTGAGTAATCTGGATGCAAAACTACGTGTTAAAATGAGGTTTGAATTAAGGAAATTACTTCACGATGAACTCGGTATTACAACAGTTTATGTAACTCATGACCAAGTTGAGGCTATGACTATGGCCGATAAGATAGCTGTTATGAATAAGGGCAGAGTAATGCAGGTAGGTAGACCAATAGATGTATTTGAAAGACCGCGGAATATGTTCGTAGCAGGATTTATTGGCGTACCTCCAATGAATTTCATGGAGGGAACGCTTATCGCTAAGGAAGATAAATTGTTCTTAGAGACAGGAGATGTAAAGATTATTGTCCCAGAGAAATACATTGATTCATTAAAACCATATGTAGGTAAGGATATAGCAATGGGGATAAGGCCTCAGGATATAATTATTGATACAAGGCCAAGCCATGGATATTATGAAGCCATAGTAATAGGCTATGAACCATTGGGCCTAGAGTCATATATACATTTCTCAATAGGTGGTAACACTGATTATGTAGCTGTTGTAAAAGGCAGATTAAATATTAATCTTGGAGAAAGGATATACTGGGCATTTAATAAAGATAGAGTATACTTCTTTGATAAAAAGACACGACAAGCTATAGCATAGGAATCAATGGTAAAATAATTGTTAATGGACTAAATTATTTTAGCTAACCACCTACTTTACTACCACACACTGGACAGAAGTTAGCCTCCATTGGAACTACGTGTCCATTAGGACACCATTTAA
>CAZVWZ010000048.1:1300-9437 GCA_964631195.1 uncultured Desulfurococcaceae archaeon | reverse complement strand
AGGGATTAAATATCCACTTCATATGGCGTTCAATACCAAGAGGATTTAGAACAGGGGCATTGAACGTAGGATTATATGCTTCAAAAGGAAAGTACGTCTATATAATGGATGTAGATAGTCGTGTACATGAGTCGTACTATATGAAGGCTATTGAAATGATTAAAAATGGATATAAAGCGGTTGTAGGAAGATGGCATGGCCGTAATAAAGATACGCGTTTAGCAGAAGCATTATCTGTTTCAATGGATTATATAGTAGACTCAATATATCGTGGCAGAGCCTCACTTAATCTACCAGTAATGCCCGTGGGCACAGGAACTCTCTACTTAAGAAATTATCTCTTAAACGAGCTCGGTGGATGGGATGAGAATAGGATTCAAGATGATATGGAGATAGGGACTAGGATACTTAGGAAGGGTGGGAAAATAGGATTTATAGATTCAACTAACATATTTGTTGAGGTCCCCCGTAGACTTAAAAGCTTTCGTATACAACAGGAGAGATGGGCTTATGGAGCAACTGATGTAGTCATAGCTAGATTCTGGGATATTGTTCTATCTGATCAGCCTTTATACTCTAAACTAGAGACTATTCTCTTTCTCCTCCAATACTTGCCAGTATTAACTACTTTCATCGGTGCTCTTCTAGTTATAATATCCTTATTCTTTGGATTTGATGTTTTTCATAAATACTGGTTTATAGGATTGCCATGGATAATGGCGATGATACTCTATGGAGGGAGCTATATAGATTCTCAAATTAGAAGAGGAAAGCCTTTTTATAGAGCATTAGTTAACCTCGGTAGAATAACTGCAGCTACAACAGCCATTTCAATAACTATTTCAAAGGCAATGCTAAAAGCTTTCTTTAGACAACCATTCGTATATAAACGTACACCAAAGGGTAAGCATGAAACTATGTTTTCATCCTTAAGATTCCCGGTAGAAATATTATTTTTAGCTTTACTAACTATCTCTGCTATCTATGGATTACTAAATGGTACTCCATACACTAGTGGATGGTTATTATTCTACTCATTAGCATACTATTACTCTATTATTAGGTGGGGCAAAGATCTACTGTTTAAATAACTGTACAGATATAATGCATGAATATACTATATTATTTAAACAATATTTATCCGTGATAGATAGTATGTATTAAAAATAATTAATGGCCGGATATGTTTAGTAGTCTAGATATAGGTGGACTATAGGAATGCCTATAGTATTTACAGAGAGAATGTATAGTGATGAAGAAATTTATGGTATGCTTAGACCGTATGTTGCTAAGTGGTTCAGGAGAAGATTCAGCTCTTTTACTCCTCCTCAGAAGATGGCTATACCATTGATAAAGAAGGGATATAATGTATTAATTTCATCTCCTACAGGCACTGGTAAGACACTGGCTGTATTTCTTGGATTACTTGATAATCTTTATAGTTATGCTGAAGAACATGGAGAATTGCCTGAAGGTATTCAGATCGTATATGTTAGTCCATTAAGAGCCTTAAATAATGATATGAGAAAGAATCTCCAAGAACCTATAATAGGTATTAATAGTGTAGCTAAGGAAATGGGTATTGAGCTTCCAACGGTTAAAGTCGCTGTAAGAACAAGTGATACTACTCCAACAGAAAAGCAAAAAATGCTTCGTGATCCACCACATATTCTCATAACGACTCCAGAGAGTCTGGCTATAGCTCTTAATGCACCTAGATTTAGAGAGAGACTACGTACTGCTAAGGTTATAGTTATTGATGAAATACATGAGATGGCTAATAGTAAGCGTGGAAGTCACTTAAGCCTTAGTGTTGAGCGATTAGAAAACCTTGTTGGTAAACCGCTTACACGTATAGGTCTAAGTGCTACAATAGCTCCGCTCGAGGAGGTGGCTAAATTTTTAGTTGGTTTCCGCGATGACGGGTTGTCGCGTGATTGCTTCATAGTTGACGCACGTTTCACTAAACCAATAGATATAAGAGTATTATGTCCCGTGAAGGATCTCGTCCATGCAGACGCCGAAGAGATTAATGAGGCTATTTATAGAAGGCTCATAGGATTAATCAAGGAGCATCGTACAACCCTTGTATTTACAAATACTCGAAGTGCTACGGAACGTGTTGTATATAAGCTTCGCAAGATCATGGAGAAAGAGAAAATTATTGACATAGATGAAATTGAAGCACACCATAGTAGTTTAAGCCGTGATCTAAGGCTTGAAATAGAGAATAAGCTTAAACGTGGTGAACTCAGAGTTATTGTCTCTTCAACTAGTTTAGAGCTAGGAATAGATATCGGCTATATTGATCTTGTAGTACTATTGAGTAGTCCTAAAAGCGTTAGCAGACTCTTACAAAGAGTAGGGAGGGCGGGTCATCATATAAGACAAGTGAGTAAAGGTAGAGTTATTGTTGTTGATCGAGATGATCTTGTTGAATGTACAGTATTGGCTAAGGCTGCTATGGAGAGGAAAATAGATCATGTAAGAATCCCGAAGAATCCCCTAGATGTACTGGCACAGCATCTTGTAGGTATGGCTTTGGAAAAGAAATGGAGAGTTGATGAAGCATATAAACTCATACGTAGAAGCTATACATTTCACACATTATCCTATGAGGACTATCTTAATGTCTTAAGATATTTATCTGGTAGATATTCAAATTATCTTGAGCATATGCGTGTATATTCTAAGATATGGTTTGATGAGGAGGAAGGTGTTTTTGGCAGAAAACGTGGAGCTAGAATGATCTATTTCTTAAACATAGGGACTATACCTGATGAGAGTAAGGCCTATGTATTCACTATAGATGGTAGATACGTAGGTGATCTTGAGGAAGAATTTGTTGAATGGCTTACGCCTGGAGATCTCTTTGTTCTAGGAGGACGTGTATATGAATATATTAGGAGTCGTGGATTCCGGGTCTATGTTAGACCAGCTGATGGAGCCCGGCCTACCGTCCCTAGCTGGTTTAGTGAAATGCTACCATTAGCCTTTGATTCGGCTCTTGAGGTCGGTAGGTTTAGGAGAATAATTGCTGAAATGATATCTACATCTAGTAAAGATGAGATCATTGATTATCTTATAAAGGAATATAAATTAGAAAAGCATGCTGCTGAAAGTATATATGAATATATACGTGAGCAGTACCTATTTACAAGAGGCCTTGTACCATCAGATCGATTGGTACTATTAGAAGTATACGATGAATTCGATCGGCGGAATGTTATTGTACATAGTTTATTTGGTAGAAGAGTCAATGCTGCATTATCTAGAGCTTATGCATATGTTATAGCCCGTGAACTTGGAGTTAATGTTAGAATTACAATAAACGATAATGGATTTATGCTTACATTACCCGGTCATCCAAATACAAATTGGATTAAATTGTTTATGGAGCTCCGTAGAGACAATATTGATGATATTCTTAAGAGAGTACTACGTCATACAGAGATGCTTAAGAGAAGATTTCGTCATTGCGCACAAAGATCATTTATGCTTCTGAGAAGATATAAGAATAGAGAAAGAAGTGTTCAAAAACTTCAATTAAGTGCTGAAGAATTATTGAAAATAGTGTCTGAAATACCTGGCTTCCCTATTCTCAAGGAGACATATAGGGAAATACTTGAAGACTATATGCATATTGATGCTGCTAAAAAAGTTCTTAAATGGATTCATGAAGGGGCCATTAAATTAGAGACAATTGGCCCTAATCGGGTACCAAGTCCATTTGCTCATAACATTGTTGTACAGGGATATAGTGATGTGGTGCTTATGGAGGATAGGAAAAGATTATTAAGAAAGCTTTATGAGCAAACTATTAAGTATATAGAATCTATGAGTAAAATAAAGAATATATAATCATTATTCTTTTAAACTTAAAATTTTCTCTAAAATCCGTTTATTGATATTAAATACTTCTGCGGCTATTGTATATACATATTTATCACTAGGCATTATCTTTGGAAATCCCATTTTCATAGCTAATGCCTGCTTATAAGCTTCCTTAGTTATCCTGTCTCTAACTTTACCATCATATATTTCCTCAGCCAATTTAAACGCTATATAGAATCTAACAAAATTCTGAACAGTACGTTGTTCTTCTGGAAACGCCTCTATACATCTATGCAATAATTCAAAGAATAAATTCTCACTAGTAAATCCGAGTATGGTCTTTGTAAATCCCACCCTCAACATTCTTGCCAGCGTATTACTATCAATAACTCTAGCAGGAGAAATTTCCAATAACAATTGTCTTGCACGATCATAATCACCTTTTAATACAGCCTCTGAAGCTTGATCAAAAGTTATCTCCTTATCAAAGATCGTGTTGAATAACTCTGGGTAATCTATGTCAATACCTAAGCCGTACCTTCCGATAACATATAGGGTAGCAAGTTCCTTATCATATATGTCCGGAGGAAAGGCCTTACCCCGAATTGGCTGTGTTTTTGCCTTAGAGTACTTATACTTCATTAATTCTATAAGTTTATAGCGATCAATATCGTTTCTGCCTATAATTTCTCCCAATATATCCACTGCAAGCTGAATACGTTTTCTATATGGATTCTTCTCTTTCACGCTCCCACCTCTTTAATGCCTTCCTGTACTCTCTCTTAATTATTCTTTGAAGCGATATTGATAGACCTTTAAGTCTAGAGTATACTCTAACTCTAACATTATCCCGGTATATTATTGCCTTAACCCTCTCTTCACCAACAACCATATATAAAAATACTTTACTACTGGTAATCTTTATCCTATCAATCCATACCTCCTTATATCTAATTCTAGCCTCCCTCAGAAATCCATAAATTATATCTTCAAGTACCTTCATATTAAGCATATAGTGAATACACCTATGTCTTCATGCATTAGAGTAATACTATGTTTAACTAGGTCTTGTATGGAACATTCATCTCTTAATCATTTAAATCTCTGTCCACAAAATATATGTATTTCAATAAACATTAATATGTATACTAATATTTTAATTGATGAAGAAAATTTAATGGATATTCTTGAGATCATTAAATTAAGAAGAGAGCCTATAATTGTTATATTGGATCCAATTAGCCTTTCTAAATATATAGATAGGCTATTATATAATGAAAATATAATCGTTATATACTGAATTTATTGTAGATATTTACGCTCAGTATTTCTCCAACTATGATAACTTATTATCTTAAGTTGCCTAGCTGCTTCCATTAGCCACGATGCAAGAATAGTAGCTAATTTATCAACAGCTATACTCTCTTCAACTTCAACTCCATAGGTCCTTTTATAAGCTTCGACAGCTATCTCAGGATCAATTCGATTCTTCATGTTGTTTTTAAAATAATTAATTAATTCCACAATAGAGCGGCCGCGGTATATATTTACTATTCTTTCTAATTCACTAAAATCCTTATGAGATAGAATAGCTTTCTCAGCTATTGATAAATCCTTAGACCTAGCTATCTCCCAATATTTAAATAATAATGCATAATCTCCAACAAGGCTTCCATCTGCAAGAAAGGGTTTATCTTTTTCCTTACCCAATTTCTTCAAGCCTCCTCAATAACTCACTCAATCTTTCAATAGTATATCTCTTTAAATATTCGGACTTGTCTTCTATAGAATCAACTAGTTTAGATAAAGCATTTATAATATCATCAATTATAACTTGGTATATTCTTTCTCTTTCATAGTCATAAAGAATTTGTAGTGCTCTAGCGATAGTTTGATCACTTGGGTGCATTCTGCGTGATAAGTACTTGTTTATGGCAGCTGGTGAGACACCTAGTTCTAGTGCTAGCTGTCTAGCACTCCTTGTTGCAAGCATAATCTCAATAATTTTATATCTAGCTTCCTTACTAATCCAATGCACTGCTTCATATTCATTCAATTCCTATAACACCTAGGGAAGAATCTATATTATTTATGATGTTCTACTAGTTAATAAAAGGTGTATAATATGGAAAGTGAAGCAGTTATAGCTGGTTATGGCGGGGTTTATGTAGATAAAAGGCCAATAAGGATCCTTAGTAGACACTATCTCGTTAAACCATTACATGTATATGTAGGAGGCTTTGAAAATGCTGTTACAAGAGGATACATTCCAGTTAAGAAACCAGTAGTTCTAGGATCAACAGGAATTGTAAGGATCTTGGAGGCAGGGTATGGTGCAAACCCTGAATTAAGTGGTTCGATAGCCCTTGTTATGCCCACTACATCTAATGGGCTATTAGGACTAGAACTTGATGGTCTATTATCTAAATACTCAACAATACCTATGGATTCTATAGCCAAAACACTATCTAAACAGGATCCAATATATAGTATAATGTATCACGTAGCTATTGCCTGTAATATATGCGAGAATATAGAAGGAAAGAATTTATTAATTGTTGGGGGAGGCATTGAATCCATAGCATTAGCTATATGCTCAGAAGACAAGGTTTCTCGATTATCCGTACTAACACTTTCAAAGACTTCCTATAGAATATTCCGAAAACTTGGTTTCGATGTTTATCAGAAAGTTCAAGATATCAAATGCTGTTTTGATACAATATTTTATGGTTCACTCACTCCTATATATGTTGAGGATTTAATTAAAAAATTAGGGACTAAACATCTTACATTATATGTTAACCCATATACAATACATATAGGAATAAACACTAGGAATATACTTAACATAAATATCATAAAGCCGGAACCTAAAGAGAAACATTATACATACATAGATAGGATAGGAAAAATAATTGATAAATATATTAGAAAGGTATATGTGAAGAGGCTGTCTGGAATCCTAAGCCTATTCCCTATAAATGGTATTGGTGTTATTATTTCATTCAGCTAACCTCCTTTATCATTTGTGAAAGCCTTTTGATCCCTTCCCATATCTGTTCTACTGTTGGATAACTGTAGTTTAGTCTCATACTGTTTGCTCCAGTACCGTCTGGATGGAATCCTTGGCCTGGTACATAAGCTACCTTATACTTCTTTAATGCAAGATCCATGAGCTTTCTAGCATCAAATCCTTCTTTAAACACATACGTGAATACAAAGAATCCTCCGATAGGCCTACTGTACCATGTATATTCTGGAAAATGCTCATCTAATGCTTGAACCATAGCATCTCTTTTCTCCTTATAGACTTTAGCTATTCTCTGAACATGTCTTTCAATAAGGCCTGTTTTTAGTGCCTCAGCTAAGATATATTGGTTTAAAGTAGGACTGTGTAAGTCTATGTACTGCTTTAGCAATTCAAGTCTTCTAGTAAGATCTTTGGGGGTAACTATCCATCCTAATCTAACTCCCGGCGCAAGTATTTTGCTCGCCGTACTCATGTATATAACTCGATCCTCCTTATCCAGTGCCTTAAGAGATGTTATATCAGCATTTTCATCAAATATGAAGAAGCTATAGGGATCATCCTCGATCACTAGTAAATCATATTTACTAGCTAATTCCAATAAATGCTTCTTTCTGTCAAGAGACATAGTTACTCCGCCGGGATTTTGTGCAACCGGTATTGTGTATATAAATTTCGGCTTTATATCAAGTGCATGTAATCTCTTTAGTGTATCCTCCAATGCTATAGTCTTCATACCATGATCATCTATTTTTATACCGACAACATCGGCACCGGCTAGTCTAAATGCGCCAAGAGCAGCTAAGTAAGTAGGTGACTCTGTAATTATCTTATCTCCGGGGGTTACGAATGCATTTGCTAGCATATATATTCCTTCTTGGCTACCGCTGGTCATAATGATGTCTTCAGGATCTGCCTTGAACCCTTTTGTCCTGTATAGGAAATCTGATAATGCTTTTCTAACCTCATATATACCCTTTGTTTCACTGTATTGGAGACTGTACTCTCCATATTTTATAATGACTTCCTTAGCTATTTCAGCTAGTTCTTCCTTAGGGAAATACCTTGGATCAGGTAGGCCGCCTGCTAGACTTATTATATCCTTTGATCTTTTTACTAATTTGAGTAGCTCTCTAATTTCAGATGCGCGTATTTTTTTAACTCTGGGGTTTAATAATTCATCAAACCTGCCATCCAATAGATATCCCTCACTATATACTATAGTGTATAGTGGTAGAAAAAATTAGGGGATCATGGTGGGAGAAAAGTGGATAG
>CAZVWZ010000048.1:0-1200 GCA_964631195.1 uncultured Desulfurococcaceae archaeon | reverse complement strand
CAAAGAATGATAACTACTGCCCCGGAAAACATTAGTTTATATGGAGAAAGGATGCTTTGTAAGTGTCATAAAATAAGTGATTTGGCTACTGTCCTAAAAAAGGCTATAAAGAGGGGGTTCGATCTAAAATTATACTTCATATTGGGTATTAAGGGAGAATCTATGAATAGTGTTAGGGAAAATATATTGTTTATTAAGACCTTAGCTAAATATGCACGTAGTTTTGGTCGTAAAATATCTATTACAATAAATCCACTTATACCTAAGCCGAAGACTGTATTCCAGTGGATTGGTATGATCGATCTTGAGAAGGCTAGGAGGATAATTAAGATTGTAAGAAATGAATTAGGAGGCCTAGTTGAGACAAGGCCATACTATGTTAACTGGGCATGGGTACAAGCATCCATAGCATTAGGCGACTGGGAAATGTCTAGGCTATTAGTTGAATGGGGTTTAATGGGTGGAGGTCTAGGGAATTGGAGAAGAATTGTAAAGGAACATGGCTACTCGACTAAGTATGTTTTTAATGGATGGGAATATGGTAAAACCTTACCATGGGATTATATTGTAATAGGTGAATATGTAGAAGATGTTCTAGAAAAGGAGTATATTGTTATGAGAAAATTGTTGTCATTTACCTCTAGCTAGATTTTCATGGGATGTAGCTAGTTCTCCCGTTGCTAATACAGCTAGTAGATTTAATTCTCCAGCTAGTACAGCTGATGCTATGATTTCTGCAAACTTTTTAGCATTATCACCCGGCCTCTCACCTCCACCAGCTACACCTAAAATAGATAAGGCTTCTCTTTGTGTAGGTAGCCAGGTACCACCACCAACAGTTCCCACTTCAAGACTTGGTAATGTAACTGAAATATAGAGATCTCCATCTCTTAATTCAGCCCATGTATAGCCCATACTACTCTCAACTACCTGCGCAAGGTCTTGTCCTGTAGCAATAAATATTGCTGCAACAATATTTGCTATATGAGCATTATATGCCATAGACACTGATCTAGCACTACCCAGTAAGTTTTTACGGATATTAACATCAACTATTCTTTCAGGAGTGGTCTTAAGAACTTCCTCAACTATTTCTCGTTTAACAATAGCTTCAGCAACAACTGTTTTACCACGACCATATAGAAGATTTAGTGCAGAAGGCTTCTTATCAACACACATGTTACCACTTAAAGCTATATA
>CAZVWZ010000047.1:0-9691 GCA_964631195.1 uncultured Desulfurococcaceae archaeon | reverse complement strand
GTAGAGAGAGTTCCAAAATTAGACTTGGTGTAGCTATTGATATTAAGCTTGGAGACGGCTTCTTTACCACACTAAGCAATCGCAACCTATTGCCAAGAGATATAGTAGATCGTGCTTGGAAAGATAGACTTGTTGTAGTAGATCTAAGTACCGAAGATATTGCTACACGTAGGTACATTGTAGCTGGTGTAATATACGAGCTTTGGAAAAGAGTTGAGACTAACAAAGCATCTATAGATACATTAGTAGTTGTTGATGAAGCACATAATTATGCGTGTCGAAACTGTGGCGAAGCACATTATGCACTTACACGTGTAGCACGTGAGGGTAGGAAATGGGGGTTCGGCTTAATTCTTGCTACTCAGAGAATTATGGATATTGATCCTGAAATACGTAGTAATATCAATACATGGTTCTTCAGTAAGTTACAGACACCAAATGATTATAATGAGCTCAAGGGATACATGGATTTAGCAGGTATAACTGAACAGTCATTAGCTGCTTTAGCTAGAAGAGAATTTTATCTTGCAGGCCTTATGAATCCACTAAAGGTACCTATTTTGATAAGAGTTAAGGAGGTTAGATAAGTATTGGAAGAACGTAGAGGATTTTTTGAAGAAGTGGTTGACGAGGAACTCTATGAAGAACCCATTCCCTCCATTGTTATACAAGGTATTGAAAGAGAAGTAAACAGAATAGTCAATTCATATAATATTCGTAGCTTAATTGAGGATAGAGATAATATTAGAGATGATCTCCTTAAAGAGAATATATTAAAGAAGACCCCGAAGTACACTGGTTTAAAGCCGTGCTTAGCAGCTATAGATACCGGCTTTACATCGCCTCCTCTAGAACTTACTGGTGGCAGGCTCCTTGTAATAATTAGATCACATGTTTTTCAAGGATGTAGTTCATGTGGTGAATACCCAGTTTTTGATAGCGTTGGATACATTAGATTCACAGATCGTACAGAGGCTATTGCCAAGCCGTTGTCTAAGATCTATGAAAGAGAATTTATTAGACAAGTACTTTTAAGTAAGAAAAATGGAGAAATAGATCTCGATCTAATACTTGTGGATGGAGAGCTTTTCCCACGGACTCCTCCAGGATATAGTTCTAGATTTAGCCGTGAAAGCTATATTATGAAGCTATATAAGAAAATTGTTGAAATAACTAATGAAATCCTTAGACTTGCTTTAGAGACTAATACTGCTCTAATAGGTGTTATTAAAAGAAGCTATGGACGGGATATAGCCGTTAGATTACTTAATAATAAACTTATTATTAATGATAAAGCCTTAGCTACATATATACTGAAGCCAGGTGAATGGATTGATCTTGGCCTATATATTGATCTAATTTATTATATAAAGAGATTTCTCAATAAATATGAGGGTATACTTAGTCCACGAGAATGGAAGGCTCTTAATGAGAGATTATCATGGATTACAAGTGTTATACGTGAAAGTGATAGCTCATCCAATATTGGAATCATTGTATATAAGGCTTTTAATCCATCATACTACATGATTGCTACCAAGATCGAGTATTGGACTAGCAACAAGTATCCTCTAGAAAAATTATTGGCCTACATATCAAGTATAACTGGTATAAACGGCGTTCCTCATCCAATAGATCTTGTTGACTCAATGGCTATGGTTAGAAAAGATCTATTATATCTCATACAACAACAATTATTTAATGAACTATATAGGAGAACAGGCGATAAAGATCTAGCTTTAAGTATAGCTGGATTAACTAATCCAGAGAAAATAAGTAGAATTGGTATGAAATGATCATTGACATAAATAAGGTTCTATTAAATTTACACGTTTATTGTCTAAAATAGGTAACGTGGCCATAATGCTTAATAAATATGTTTACTATATTTATAAACAAAAGGTGTAAACATTTGAGTACTGTCATAAGTATTAGGATACCGAAGAAGATGAAAAAAGAATTAGAAGAACTTCGAATTGATTATACTAATGAAATTAGGATTTATCTGGAAAGAAGAATTAGAGAAGAAAAGATTAAGAGAATCCTCAATGAACTAGAAAAAATACATAAGAAAACCGGTTATATTAAGGGGAATCATGCTGCAAAATTTATTAGAGAAGATCGGGATCGCCGATGAAAAAGTTTGTTGTAGATGCATCTGTAGCATTAAAATGGTTAATTAATGAAGAATATAGTGATAGGGCAAAACTTCTTTTACTCAGATTTGGCTCTGGATTAGTTGAATTATATGCTCCTGAATTTCTAAAACTAGAAGTAGCTAATGGTTTAAGAAAGTATTTTGTAAAGAAACTTATTAGCGAAGAACAATTAATAACTTTATATAGTTTGTTCTCTGATATAGACATTGAATACATAAATCATAGCATAGATCTTATTATGGATTCGATAAAGTACGCTATAGTAAATGATGTTACATTTTATGATGCATTATACATCGTTTTAGCTAAAAATATGAATGGATTATTTATAACTGCCGACAATAAGTTAATGAGAAAAATTAGAGATAAGGAAAATATCATAATTCATATAAAGGATTATAAATAGATGGCATGGATACGTATTATATTTAATAAAGAATTTTATAAAAGATGTAAACAAGGCTTTTATTGAGTTTATGGAGATCCCTTATCTAACTATTCATGCTTGTTCGCATAATCTATTATGGTGTATAGTTTTTAGGTAGATAAATATATCTGAAGACTAATTTATTCCAGTAGGATACATCGTCTGGGGGATTGATGATGATTAGAGTATTAGTTGCGGCTCCAATACATAAGGATGCATTGAAATTATTAGAGAGTTCAGGTTTTGAAGTTATAGTCAAAGAATATCCTAGTAATAATGAACTTGTTAAATTGATAAAGGGCTTTGATGCCTTAATTGTTCGAAGTAAACCATTAGTTACACGAGATGTTATTGAAGCAGCTAATAAGCTTAAAGTTATTGGCCGTGCAGGTGTAGGCCTCGATAACATAGATCTTGAAGCAGCTAAAGAAAAAGGTATAGCAGTATTTAATGCACCTGGTGCTCCTACGAATAGCGTTGCAGAACTAGCTATTGGTTTAATGTTGGCTGTTCTCCGTAAAATAGCCTATGCTGATCGTAATATGAGAGAGGGTAAATGGGTCAAGAAGGAATGTCTCGGACAAGAATTACATGGTAAAATTCTTGGAGTTATTGGTATGGGTCGGATAGGA
Source organism: uncultured Desulfurococcaceae archaeon (assembly GCA_964631195.1). Classification (GTDB taxonomy): domain Archaea; phylum Thermoproteota; class Thermoprotei_A; order Sulfolobales; family Desulfurococcaceae; genus CAZHDB01. Next base: position 6,473 of record CAZVWZ010000047.1, on the reverse strand, counting down.
AGAGCAGTTGCAAGAATAGCTCATCATGGTTTTGGCATGAGGATTATCTATTATGATGTAATAAGGTGTCCAAGAGAAATAGAGGAAGAACTCAAAGCTCAATGCCTCGACCTTGAAACTGTATTAAGGGAGGCTGATGTAATAACGATCCATGTACCTCTCACTCCCCAAACAAAACACTTAATTAATGAAGAAAGACTTAAACTCATGAAGCCAACAGCGATTCTAATCAATACTTCTCGCGGAGGAGTTATTGATACAAATGCTCTAGTAAAGGCATTAAAAAAGGGCTGGATGGCTGGTGCAGGGCTAGATGTATTTGAAGAAGAGCCCTTGCCTAGTAACCACCCATTGACAAAACTTGATAACGTAGTATTAACTCCTCATATTGGAGCAAATACTATTGAAGCCCAAGAAAGAGCTGGTATAGAAATAGCTAAGAAGATCATAGGATTTTTCAAGGGTAAATAATATTCTTTTTCTTAATTATTTTCTATAGTTAAAGACGAGAGTAATTATTATTAGTTATCTATTGCATACATTGTATATGGTGTATACATTGTCTACAACAATAAGGATATCTAAAGAAACTAAAAAATTGTTAACAAATATAATGATTAAATTAGAGGCAGAACTTGGTAAAAGACTTGATTATGATAATGTTATAAGAATCCTTATCAATAGATATCGTACTAAAAATCCACATCTATTAATGCGGCTCATCAATATGGAGGTTAATGGAAAAATTGTAGAGAAAGTTCATAAATTATTAAGGGAGGAGAGAATTAGTGAAAGGAGGATCATTAAAAGGAGATATGGTATTTGATACTTCTATAATCATTGAAATGTCTTTAGCAACAACGTATGGAAAGGAATTAATTAAGTCTATAATAAGGGAAGAGATAATACCATATACTACAATGTTCAACATTACTGAGGCAAAGTATATTCTTTGTAGAATATTAGGTATAGATGAATCATTAAAGAGGATAGGATTAATCTTGGATTCAAATTATTTCACTATAGTTAATACAGATACATTATCCGATCTTGTCTCTATATGTAAGTGTAGATTTCCAATAAGTCTTGCAGATTGCTATACTTTATCTTTAGCTAAGAAGATGTCTTTACCAGTCCTATTTTATAAGTTAGAGAAAGAGTTTAGACCAATTGTTCAAGAGTTGAGGAACTGGACTAATAGTGAGATACTATTTTTAGTAGAGGATTAAGTTTAATTCTTTTAATCCATTTATCTCTATAAACATATATACTGTCTATAGGTATATGGGTGATGCATTATTGTCATCAAAGGTTATTGTAAAGATCCCGAAGTACTATATCCCTATTAAACGTGTTGAACCTATTATGATTGATATTGATAAAATGTTGCCTCATGAAGAAATTGTTAGTAAACGTTTAGAGGATCTCATGGATTTTATAAAGAAGTTAGATGCCGTGGATATGCCTTTAATTGTTGCACCGATACCTGGTACTGACAAGTACTTGATCGTTGATGGACATCATAGATGGGCAGCACTCAAAGAACTTGGTGCAAAAAAGGCTCCATCAATTATCATTGATTACTTTGATAATAGTGTAAAACTATATACATGGTACCCGGCTTTTTCAGGAGATCTAAAGATCTTTCTTAAAAAACTTAAGGAAGAAGGTGTTAACTATAGTACGTGTAAGAGTAGGGATGTTGATGAACTTATTGAAGAAAAGGATTATGCCTTTATATTAATTGGCAGAGGAGATATATGTATAGTGATTTATGGAGGTATTGAAGGACAGAAGAAAGTATCACATATACTTGATCGACTGAATGTTGAGGGATTAATAAAGCTGGCATACTATGGCCTTAAGGAAGATGCATTAAGAGATCTTGAGAAGAGAGAAATAGATTATCTACTACTAAGGAAGATACCATCTAAAGAAGAAGTCATGGAGATCGTTAGAAAAGGAGAGGTATTTTCACCAAAAACTACAAGACATGTACTACCATATATCCCGGATAAGACATATACACCGTTAAAGGATTGCTATTAGATAAAGGATAACGCTATATCAGCTTCTTAATTATTTTCTTATATGGAGACTCGAGAAAGAATCCTCTTTTACACTTAGGACATATGACTAAGATTGGTCTTTCACGTTCTTCCGGTAGAACCTCATGATCTGCTATGTATAGTACTGATTCATACATATAATCAAATCCGCTAGGATCACTTGTATAACCACAGTATGGGCATGTTATTTTCTTCATATTTAACACCATTTTCATTCTATATATTATGTCTTAGATAAACATAGGGTCTGATCGATCTTCATATAGATGTATAGTTTAAAATATGGGTTTAGTAGAGTATAGTTTAGGTGGAATATTGGCCATTATAAAGCCAAGTGATCTTATGAGAAGAAAGAGGGAGCTTATAGAGCGGATAGTTAAGGATTTATCTCCTGGTATAAAGGATACAGCTAGAAGATATTTAGAGACGCTATCTATAGATGATCTTAGGGATAAGGAGAGAGCTAAGAATTTCTTAAGGAAGAAGGGCTTAATTCATTAAATTAGATGGAATAATATTAATAGTTTAATCTATTTTATTCATATTTATAGTGTAATAGCTTAGTCTTGATATGATAGTAGGTGGGTATATATTGAGTACAGAGATTAAGGTTACAGATAGACAATATAGGATCCTAGGAATAGTTATAGATAAAGATAGCATTAGCGTTGAAGAACTTGCTACTAGACTTAATCTTAAATCTGAAGATATAATGAGAGATTTAGCCGAGCTTGATACTAAGGGACTTATTATTCGAGAGAGAATAGTAGAAGATGTTTATGTACTGACCGATGAAGGTAGAAAAGTGCTTGTTCATGGTTTACCAGAGGAGATTATTTATAATGTATTATTCAGATGTGTGGATAAAGAAATTAATAAGTTCATTGAGTGTATATCTAAGGAAGCAGGTATAACAGCTGAATGGGCTCGTATAGGTTTTCAGCATCTTATTCGTAGTAAATGTATCACTGTATCAAATAAAGTTGTTAAAAGAGGAGTTCTCAATAACTGTCATAAGGCTTTAGAAGAGGCAAGTCTCTTAAAGGCATGGCTTAAGGAAGTTGAGAGGAAAAGAAGTATACCAGATGATGTATTAAAGGTTTTGAGAAGAAGAAAATTTATTGAGAAAACACGATCAACAAAAATCATAGTTAGATCCACTGCCAAGCTTAAGGAGGCATGGAAAAAAGGACTTGTTGTAAAAACTGCCTTACTAACAGTTATCACACCCCAACATTATATGAGTGGTGTATTAGAGAAAGCAATTATTAAGAAATTTGATCTATCAATCTCCCCTCCAAGAAGATCTATTATGAGGCTAAATGCCTATATGGAGTTCCTCGATCTTGTGAGAGAAATACTTGTGTCAATGGGTTTTGAAGAAGTTAAGGGCCCACATGTTGAACTCGAACTATGGAATTTTGATGTATTATTCCAAGCACAAGATCATCCGGCTAGAGAGATACATGATACTTTCTTCTTAGACACCGACTTTAAGGGTAAAATTACTGATCAGGATCTAATAGATCGCATTAGAACAGTGCATGAGTCCGGATGGGGTTATAAGTGGAGCCTTGATAAAGCATTAAATCCTATATTAAGAACTCAGACCACAGCTGTATCTGCAAGGATCATTTATGAACGTGGACCCGGAGAATATAGGTGTTTCACACTAGATCGTGTCTTTAGGCCTGAAACTCTTGATGCTAAGCATGCTATGGAGTTCTATCAGCTTGACGGTATAATTGTTGGCAAGAACATTACTTTCCGTGATCTCCTAGCATTCTTCAGAGAGTTTGCTGCAGCCCTAGGTATTAAGGAGATATGGTTCAAGCCTGGATACTTCCCATTCACTGAGCCTAGTGTTGAAGGCTTTATTAAACATCCAAGTCTTGGATGGATCGAGGTATTCCCAGGAGGCATGTTTAGGCCTGAAGTTATGAAGATTCTTGGAGCTGAAGGTGTTCGAGCTATTGCTTGGGGTATAGGTATCGATAGACTTGCCATGACAGTGCTTGGAATTAATGATATACGTGATCTGTTCTCTAAAGATCTAGGGTTTATAGAGAAACTTCCAGATCCTAGGCTCCCATACTTCACTAGTAGAACAAGTGCCAGAGATACTATTGTTGTTAAATATCCATTATAGTTTATTCAAAATATCTTATAAAGAATCCAAGATCATATACATTCTTATAAACAGGCCTCTCTAACCCTTTCTTTAATGCATTAATTAATTCATTCTCGCTAACCATGGGCTCTGCTACGCCAATAACTCTATTGTCAAAAGAATCTATTACTGCAACTGGATTATACATTGGCTCATAATATTTAATTATTGAAGAAGCAAATAGATCATTGCCGTATAGAAAGGTTTTAACACCATGTTGTGATACAGTAATTGCTGCCCTATATTCTCCCAAATATCTATAGACTCTTTCATAGATTACTGTAGATAAATATATTTTATTATTAATTATAATGCCTAGCCATTCTCCACTATATATAATGGATGCATTAAAGTATTTAGCACCATATTCACTACATGAAAGTATACCTAAACTACCTAATGTATAGATGTAAGGTCTACATTTTACAAAATCCTTATACTCTACTCCAAGAAGTTCAAACACAGTCTTTAAACCATAAACAATATTCTCATCAGCCTTTTTAACCCCATACCTTAACCGCTTAATCAAAACGATACACCAAATACTTAAACCATACTTCTAAGAATATATGATATAGATGAAGAAAATAAAATACCTTCAGACACTAATGTGGATGAAGAAGGTTTCGCGCACTGATAACAATAGCATTGAGGAACAAGTTCATTAATATCTGCGATTCTTGTCTCACTATTTTGAAAAGTATAAATTGGAATAATGGAATCTACTCATTCCAAAGAACCGCTATGTTCTGTTATGGAGAATGGATGGGCTCATAGGATCAATTTTATTAAGGGGTATAGGATCAGATCATATTCTAGAAGATTGGAGATTTGGAGGTAAGGATGTATGTCTGAAAGGAAAACTGCTAAGGAGATCGTGCTTGAGACATTAAAGAAAGAAAAGAGGCCTTTAACACCTAAAGAGATCCAGAAGCTAACTAATTTAAACTATAACACAATCAGAGGCAGACTACAAGATCTAAAGAAGGAAGGTCTTGTAGTTCGTACTGAAAACGGATGGATTTATAAGGAGTATCTTAAGAAGTAAAACCTTGTCTTTATAAGCTAATATCTTTTTTAATTTCTACATTCTTATTTTGATAGTTTCAGCTGCATTGAGATCTTTTAACATGTAATTGTATGGATAGAGATATAGGGGATTATTATTTATGGTTAAATTAGTTGTTTTAGGTGGGCCTAATGACTAAGTTATTGAGATTAAATATTGACTGGGACAATGTTAGGAAGAAGAGAATAGAGTTTTGGAATAGTAGTCCAGCATACAGAAGGATCTATGAAATTCTTAGAAAGCAGGGATACCATATAATTGGAACTACTGGAGCCGTTAAACGCTGTTACTGGACCCGGGAAGCTCTTGTTAGAGGTAGATTTTGTTATAAATGTTTATGGTATGGAATAGAAAGTCATCGCTGTATTCAAATGACTCCAGCTGTCGCATGGTGTTGGAATAGGTGTTTACATTGCTGGAGACTCCAGCCTGAAGACATTGGTATGGAATGGGATGAAGCTAGATTGCCAGTAATAGATGATCCTGAGGCTCTTGTTGAAGAGAGTATTATCGAGTTCCGCAGGATCATTAGTGGATTTAAGGGTAATCCATATGTATCATATGATATGTATAGAGAGGCTATGGAGCCAAAGCATGCAGCTATTAGCTTAACAGGGGAGCCTGTACTTTATCCTAGACTTAGTGAATTAATACATGAATATCATAGACGTGGAATAACTACTTTTCTTGTAACACATGGTGTTCGGCCAGATATTATATCTGGTCTTGAGGAAGAGCCTAGCCAGTTCTATCTTAGCCTTGAGTCATGGAATAAAAAGATGTATATGGAGTTTAACCGTCCCATAGTTCCTCGTGCATGGGAACTTGTAATGCAGACAATAGATCATATCCGGTCTATGAGTTGCCCTACAGTGTATAGAATTACTATCATAAAGGGCTTCAATATGGGTGAGCAAGATATTGATGGTTTTGCTAAACTAGTTGAACGTGGTAATCCAACATATGTTGAAGTAAAAGCATACATGTATATGGGCCGTAGTAGGGGAAGGCTTTACCCGGAGAATATGCCCAGCCATGAGGAAGTTAGGGAATTTGCCAGAAAACTAGCTGATAGAATAGGCTATATAGTTTTAAGCGAGAGCGTGCCAAGTAGGATTGTATTGCTCAGCAGGATAGAGAGGCCAGTAAGACATGGCAAGGGATG
>CAZVWZ010000046.1:0-9817 GCA_964631195.1 uncultured Desulfurococcaceae archaeon | reverse complement strand
AGCGGGCCCGCCGGGATTTGAACCCGGGACCTACGGGTTAAAAGCCCGCCGCTCTTCCAAGCTGAGCTACGGGCCCAGTGTCTTGTATGTAACTGTGCTTCCAGATATGATTGAAGTAGTTTAGGCTTTTTATTAGTTTTCTCTCTAAAATACTATCTTCTAAGCTTCTATGTTATGAGGGAATCAGTATTTATATAATATTTATATGTACCATATATTTTTTAGACCTGAAAATGGTAAGACTTAAGAACTCGTATAGAAATACGGGAGTCTAGTTTATACATGTGCATATGATATAGGGATAAACTATAATTTGGAGGTAAGTGTATAGATTAGGGTTGAACGGCTATGCCTAGGTCTAAGAAAAAGGGAGTTAATATTCTAGACCATGAATGGATTCCAGAGCACGAGGTTTTGAGTCCAGAAGAAGCTGCTAAGGTTTTAAAGGAACTTGGCATAAAACCTATACAGCTTCCCTGGATCAGCATAAATGATCCTGTGGTTAAGGCTATTGGTGCTCATGTAGGTGATATTGTTCGTATCCGTCGTAAAAGCCCTACAGCTGGAGAGATTATTGTGTATAGATATGTAGTTATTGATTAGGTTTTGGAGGGTGATATTTTAGTTGAGTAATAATTTGTCTCAAAAGGTTTTTCCTACACCAGATGATAGATGGGTTGTTATAGAAGCTTACTTTCGCGAAAAAGGTCTTGTAAGACAGCATCTTGATAGTTATAATGATTTTATAGAGAGAGGAATACATGAGATCATTAGAGAATATAGCGAAATACCAGTGCCTCAAATACATGGTAAGATAGTAATTGATGATATAAGAATTGATAGGCCAAAGGTTAAGGAAGTAGAGGGTTATGAGGAGGAAGTAAAGCCTATAGAGTGTCGTCTTAGAAACCTAACATATGCATCTCCTGTTTATCTTAAATTCCATGTAGAGGTTGAAGGAGACTATTATGGTCCATACGAGATATTACTTATGAATCTCCCAGTAATGCTTAAGTCAAAGATTGACCCACTTAGCCAGATGACTCCGGAGGAGCTTGTTAAAGCTGGCGAAGATCCAAAGGATCCTGGTGGGTACTTTATAATTAATGGTAGTGAACGTGTACTCATAGCTCAAGAAGATCTAGCCAGTAATAATGTTCTTGTCGATAAAGCTGCTGAAGGTAGTGCTGCAACGCATATTGCCAAGGTTATTAGTGTAGCACGTGGCCGTAGAAGCCAACTCGTTATTGAGAGAAGGAAAGATGGTATACTCTATGCTAATCTACAGGGTATAAGAATACCTATAACGATCCTTATGAGGGCACTAGGGCTTAAGCGTGACGAGGACATCGTCTACGCTGTAAGCCTTGATCCAGAGATACAAAAGGAAATGCTTCCAAGTCTCATGAAGGCTCGTGAGATAGAGACTGTAGAGGACGCATTAGATTATATAGGTTCTCGTATAGCTATTGGTCAGCCTAAGGCAGCCCGTATTGAACGTGCTAAATTAATGCTTGACGAACACTTACTACCACATATAGGTAATAGGCCTGAGGATCGTAGGAAGAAAGCATACTTCATAGGGCAAATGGCATGTAAGTTGCTTGAACTTGTAAAGGGCTGGAGAAAGCCTGATGACAAAGATCATTATAGGAATAAGAGGCTTAAACTAGCTGGAGAACTACTGGCTCAATTACTAAGATATCATCTTACAAACTACTTTGTACGTGAGTTAAAGAATACTATTGAGAAAACATTTAGTAGACACCGTAAAGCTGATCTTAGAAGTGCTTTAAAGCCAGGTATATTAACCGATAGAATACTTCATGCAATGGCTACTGGTAACTGGCCTGGCGGTAAGACTGGTGTAAGCCAGTTACTAGATCGTACTAATCTTATGAGTACATTAAGTCATTTAAGACGCGTAGTATCACCATTAGCTCGTAGTCAGCCGCACTTTGAAGCTCGTGAACTTCATCCCACACAATGGGGACGTATATGTCCATTTGAATCTCCAGAAGGCCAGAATATTGGACTAGTTAAGAATCTCGCATTAATGGCTAGTGTAAGTGTTGGAGTACCAGAGTCAACAGTTGAACCCATACTCAGAAATCTCGGCGTTATATCTATTGATAAGATTATTGATGAAGCTAAGAAGAAGGGTCCTGAAGCATTTCTTTCATGGAGCCGTGTCTATCTTAATGGTAAACTTATAGGATATCATCCTGATGGAGCCAGGCTTGCCCACGATCTCCGTAGACTTAGGCGTCGTGGAGAAATCAGTCCTGAAGTTAATGTTGCTCATATAGTTACTAAACATACTAATGAAGTATTTGTAAATACTGATCCAGGACGTATTAGGAGATTATTATTTGTTGTTGAAGACGGAGAGCTTAGGCTAAAGCCTGAACATATAAAGAAGCTCAAGGAGGGTAAGTGGACATTCACAGATCTTGTTGAGAACGGCATTGTAGAGTTTCTAGATGCTGATGAGGAAGAGAATGCCTATATTGCGTTGAACCCTGGCGAGATTACTTCAGAACGTACTCATATGGAGGTATGGACACCAGCTATCCTAGGTATAACCGCGTCATTGATACCCTACCCAGAGCACAATCAGAGTCCTCGTAATACATATGAAGCAGCAATGGCTAAGCAGGCTCTAGGACTCTATGCAGCTAATTACCAGCGTCGTATGGATACACGCGGCCACTTCCTTCATTATCCACAGAAACCACTTGTTCAGACCCGTGTAATGGATATTATAGGCTTTAATGCTCGTCCAGCTGGCCAGAACATGGTTGTAGCAGTAATGAGCTTTACAGGCTATAACATAGAGGATGCTTTAATAATGAATAAGAGCAGTGTTGATCGTGGTCTTGGAAGGAGCACGTTCTTTAGATTATATAGTACAGTGGAATACAAATACCCAGGCGGACAAGAAGACCGTATAGAGATACCGCCACCACATGTTAAAGGATATCGTGGCCCCAAAGCTTATGAGAAACTTGAAGAAGACGGCATCGTAATCCCTGAAACACCCGTTAAGGGCGGCGATGTACTTATTGGTAAGACTAGTCCACCTAGATTCCTTACTGTACAAGAATATGGTGTCGGTACAGGCTTTGTTAGACAAGATACAAGCATTGTTACAAGACATGGTGAGAAAGGTGTTGTTGACACTGTATTGATAACGACTGATTCTGAGGGTAATAAGCTCGTAAAAGTCCGTGTACGCGACTTAAGAATACCTGAGCTTGGAGACAAGTTTGCAAGTCGTCATGGACAGAAGGGTGTTATTGGATTACTTGTATCACAAGAGGATATGCCATTTACAGAGGAGGGCATTGTACCAGATCTAATTATTAATCCACATGCATTTCCAAGCCGTATGACTGTTGGACAGCTTATTGAGAGCATTGCTGGTAAGGTAGCTGCTCTTGAGGGTAGGTTGATCGATGCTACACCATTCTATAAGGAATCTATTGAGAATATCAAGCTTACATTAAGGAGACTCGGCTACTCTGACACTGGTGAAGAAGCTATGTATGATGGACGCACTGGCGAGTTATTGCAGAACCCAGTATTCATAGGTATAGTCTACTATCAGAAACTACATCATATGGTGGCTGACAAGATACATGCAAGAGCACGTGGACCAGTACAGATCCTTACAAGACAGCCTGTTGAAGGTAGGGCTCGTATGGGTGGTTTACGTTGGGGTGAGATGGAGAGAGATTGTTTGGTTGGGCACGGAGCTGCACTACTTCTTAAGGAGCAGTTGCTTGATAAAAGTGATCGTACAATAATCTATGTATGTGAATTATGTGGCCATATCGGATGGTATGATAGGAATAAGGGTAAGCACGTATGTCCCGTCCATGGAGATAAAGGTAAGCTTTATCCAGTTGAAGTATCATATGCATTTAAGCTCCTCCTTCAAGAACTTATGAGTATGTGTATCATGCCTAGACTTAAGTTAGAGGATATTGTTAGTAGTAAGAAGGGGTGATCATGGTGCCTAGTGCTCGTAGAATTGGAGCTATAAAGTTTGGTATCTTAAGCCCAGATGAAATCAGGAAAATAAGTGTTACAACTATATTCACTCCAGATGTCTACGATAACGATGGAATGCCTATTGATGGAGGAATAATGGATCGTAGGCTAGGAGCTATAGAGCCTCGTGAAGTATGTCCTATATGTGGTAATACAAGAGATAGTTGTCCAGGACATTTTGCCCATATAGAACTTGCGAGACCAGTTATTCATGTAAGTTTTGTGAAACATATACTTGTTTACTTAAAATCAACTTGTAGACTTTGTGGCAGAATTCTTCTCGAACCAGGTGAAGCCCAGAGATACCTAGATCTACTTACACGTCTTGAAAAAATAGGAGCCGATCCATTAAAGAAGAGACTTATAGAATATATCCGTAGAAAAGCCTCCAAGCAAATGGAATGTCCTCACTGTGGCGCTAAACAATATAAAATTAGGCTTGAAAAACCATACATTTTCTATGAAGAACGGGAAGAAGGAGTCGTAAGATTAACTCCTGCGGACATACGTAAACGTCTTGAAAAGATCATTAATGATGATGTTAGACTTCTTGGAGGAGATCCTTTAGAGGCCAGGCCTGAATGGATGATTTTAACCGTATTACCGGTGCCTCCAAAGGCAGTTCGCCCATCAATTCTCTTGGAAACAGGTATTCGTAGCGAAGATGATCTAACCCATAAGCTTGTCGATATAGTTAGAGTTAATAATAGATTACGTGAACACATTGAAAGCGGCGCTCCAAATGCCATTATTGAAGAGGAATGGGAGCTATTACAGTATCATGTAGCAACATATTTTGATAATGAAGTTCCAGGTATTAGTCCTGCAAGACACCGTAGTGGTAAAATATTGAAGGGTATTGCTCAGAGACTTAAAGGTAAGGAAGGACGTTTCCGTGGGAGTCTTAGTGGTAAACGTGTAGACTTTTCTGCCCGTACAGTTATTAGCCCTGATCCTAACTTGAGTATTGACGAAGTCGGAGTACCGATTGATGTCGCCAGAATATTGACTGTGCCAGAAAAGGTTACTCCATGGAATATTGATTTCCTTAGAAAGCTAATACTTAATGGACCTGAGAAATGGCCTGGTGCAAACTATATTATAAAACCTGATGGCAGACGTATAGATCTTAGATTTGTTGATCGTAAGGCTCAGGCCGAGGCATTAACTCCAGGATATATTGTTGAAAGACATCTCTTGGACGGAGACATAGTATTGTTTAACCGTCAGCCAAGTCTACACCGTATATCTGTTATGGCTCATGTGGTTAAGGTTCTTCCATATAAGACCTTTAGATTGAACTTGCTTGTCTGTCCACCATATAATGCTGATTTTGATGGAGATGAAATGAATCTCCATGTACCTCAGAGTGAAGAAGCTCGTGCTGAAGCACGTATACTAATGCTTGTAGAGAAACATATTCTTAGTCCGAGATATGGTGGGCCTATTATTGGTGGTTTACAGGACTATATTAGCGGTGCCTATCTATTAACAGCTAAGTCGACATTACTTACAAGAGATGATGTCATAGATTTACTTGGCGTAGCAGGATATCGTGGTTCATTACCAGAACCAGCGATATTAAAACCTGGCCCATATTGGACGGGTAAACAACTTGTCAGCCTATTCCTTCCAAATGATCTAAACTATAAGAGGAGGGCTACTATTGGTAAAGCTGCTACACTGGCATGTATTGATGAGGACTGCCCTCATGACAGTATTGTGGTTATTAAGAAGGGTATATTGTTAGAAGGTGTACTAGATAAAGCTAGTATCGGTAGAGAGGAGCCTGAGAGTTTATTGCATTGGCTTGTTAAAGAATATGGTGAAGACATCGCTAGAAGATTTATGGATAATGTCTATAAGATGTTTATCCGCTATGCTGAAAAACATGGATTAACGCTTTCGTATGATCACGTAGTGTTGCCTCCTAAGGCTATGAAAAAGGTTAAGGAGATCATTGAAGAGAAACGTAGAGAGGTATTTGAACTCATTGAAAAGTATAAGCGTGGAGAACTAGAACCTAGACCTGGCAGAACTCTTGAAGAAACTCTTGAGGAGGAAATAATTGATCTATTGTCTAAGAGATTGCTTGATGATGTAGCTGAAGCTATTACACCATATTTCAACTTACGTAATCCAGTAATAGTAATGGCTCGTACAGGTGCACGTGGTAATCCAGTAAACCTTACACAGATGGCAGCGCTCCTTGGACAACAGACAGTACGTGGGCATCGTATAACACGTGGATACTATAATCGTACACTACCACACTTTAAGCCAGGCGATCTTGGTCCTGAAGCGCGTGGTTTCGTAGCTCATGGTTTTGCAGAGGGATTAACACCTGTTGAAATGTTCTTCCATGCGGCAGCTGGTCGTGAGGGTCTTGTCGATACAGCTGTACGTACTAGTCAGAGCGGCTACATGCAGCGTAGACTTATTAATGCCCTACAAGATCTAAGGGTAGAGTATGATGGTACAGTGCGTATGCCTACTGGAGAAATAGTACAATTCCGCTATGGTGAGGACGGTGTTGATCCTATGTGGAGCGATCATGGTAAGGCTGTAAAGGTTGAACGTGTTATTGAAAAAGTTATTGGGTGGAGAACATGAGTTCAAATGGTAAGCCCATAGAATCAAAAGATGAACTAATATCCTATCTTGAAAAGAATTTGAGAGGACGTGTTAGTGAAGCTATATATAGTGACACAATGGATCAACTAGTTAAGACTTGGGGAAAATATGGATTAACATATGATGAGCTTGATAACATTATTAAGGAGATTATTGATAGGTATGAGAGATCACTTGTTGAACCTGGAGAAGCTGTTGGAACTGTTGCTGCTCAAAGTATTGGTGAACCATCTACGCAGATGACTCTACGTACATTCCACTATGCTGGTGTACGAGAGTTTAATGTAACTCTGGGCCTTCCAAGACTTATAGAGATCGTTGATGCACGTAAGAAGCCTGGTACACCGATTATGGAGATCTATCTTGATGAAGAGCATAAATATAGTGAGGAGAAAGCTCGTGAAGTCCAGAGACGTATTGAGACAACAACTATTGAAAATATTGCTAAACGAGTAGATGTCGATCCACTGATGGGCGTTACCATAGAGCTTGATAAATCCATGATGGAGGATAAGGGCGTCTCTATAGAAGATGTATGTAAGGCTCTTGAGAAGCTGAAGCTCGGAGATATAGATGTTGATGAGTACAGCGGTATAGTGTTTATACAGTGGAAGACTACACCTGATTATACAAAGATCGAGAGGATTAGGAGGAAAATATTTAGTGCAAGGATTAAGGGTGTTAAGGGTATTAATAAGGTGATTATACAGAAGAGAGCTGTTCCACAACCAGATGGTACTGAAAAAGAAGAATATGTATTGATAGCTGAAGGAAGTAATTTACTTGAAGTTATGAAGATACCTGGTGTTGATTATAGAAAGGTATTTACTAACAATATTAAGGAAGTAGAAGAAGTACTTGGCATAGAGGCTGCACGTACAGCAATTATAAGAGAGATCATGAACGTGCTTGAGGATCAAGGTCTAGATGTTGATATTAGGCATGTAATGCTTGTAGCTGATATAATGACTTGGAGTGGTACAGTTAAACAGGTTGGCCGCCATGGAGTAGCTGGTGAGAAGCCAAGCGTACTTGCTAGAGCAGCCTTTGAAATGACTGTACAGAAACTTGCTGAGGCAGCCATTGCTGGCGAAATAGACCCTCTTGTTGGTGTAACGGAAAACGTAATAATAGGTCAACCCATACCTTTAGGTACTGGCATAGTTGAACTGTATATGAGACCTAGTGGTGAAGAGGAGAAGGGTGAAAAAGAATGAGTCTTAGTGTAACAGATTTTGCCCGTGAACTTCAAATGGTTTTAAAAACTGGTAGTATAGCTATTGGTGCAAAGAAGACTATTAAACTAGTTAAGCTAGGTAAGACAAAGCTTATAGTATTGGCTAGAAACGCCCCTCCTGAAGTGAAAAAAGATATAATGTACTATGCAAAATTAGCAAAAATACCTGTGTATGAGTTTCCTGGTACAAATATGGAGCTAGGAGCTGTATGCGGAAAACCTTTTAGTATTGCTGCATTAGCTATAATTGATCCAGGTCAATCAAATATCATTGAGTTAGTTAAGGAACGGGGTGAGGTGAAGACATAGACGTGGGTATCGGTGTTAGGCTAACACCTGAGGAACTAAGATATATGGCTTTATTACATGAGCTTACAGGTGTACATGTTAGGGACTGTATTATTGATGATGAGTTTAATCGCATTATATTTGTTGTAAATCCTCATGAAATAAGCCAAGCTATTGGACCTAGAGGTTTACATATACAGAAGCTACGGAAGATCATAGGGCGCAACATCGAAGTTGTAGGTTATAGTAATAAACTTGAGGAGATGGCTAGATACGCTTTAATACCTGCCAGAGTGCGTGATGTTAGAGTTGTACAGCGTGGAGGTAAGAGAACCATATATGTTAGTGTAGAGCCTAGTGATAAGGGTATAGCTATTGGTAAGAATGGCAAGAACGTTGCACGTGCAAGGCTACTGCTTAAAAGATATTTTGGAGTAGATAATGTGATCATAGCTTAGGGACTAGACAAATATTTAAAGACCTCTATACAACACCCATATAGACTAGATGTAGTTGGGGAGAGAATAATATGACTGGGAAGAAATCACCCAATGGGCTATATGCTGCTAGGAAGCTTCGTAAAAAGAGATTAAAGTTTAGATGGAGTCAACGTGAATTCAAGATCAAGATGCTTGGCCTTAAGAAGAAAGTAGATCCACTTGAAGGAGCACCTATGGCCCGTGGTATAGTGCTAGAAAAAGTAGCTGTTGAGGCTAGACAGCCAAATTCTGCTGTACGTAAATGTGTACGTGTCCAGCTTGCCAAAAATGGTAAGGTTGTAACGGCCTTTGTTCCATGGGATGGTGGTATAAACTATATTGATGAGCATGACGAGGTTGTTATAGAGGGTATAGGCGGGCCTCGTGGCCGATCAATGGGCGATATACCTGGTGTACGTTATAAGGTTATAAAGGTTAATGGCGTATCGTTAAAGGCTTTATGGCTTGGTAAGAAACAGAAACCTATAAGATAACATACTTAGAATATATCTAGATCTTCTTCTGACTCCTCTCTAAATTCTTCTTGTTGATCAACTAGTACTTTCCTAATATATATTGGCTTATGTGCTATAAGTGCAAGAAGTATTGCATGACTAGGGATCATTTTTCTACGTATAATCATTTTGTCTTCTCCAAATTCTGCCGTAGCAGAATATGTATAGGTTTCTGGATTTATTGTATCTATAACTACTCTTCTTAGGTGTTTGCCAAGCGCTTCGATCGCGTTAGGTGTTGTAAGTATAATGTCATATAGTGTCTCGCGATCATCATTAAATTCTTCTTCCATATATGTATCATAGCCTTTGATCTTTCTTATCATTTCGACAATATCTATAGGTACCGAGTAAAGTCTAAATTCACGTCCATCTTCTAATCTACAAGTAATTAATGTTCTTTGAGGAACGGGATAAGGTATTCCATCAATTATAGCTTCAATAAATGTTATTGATGCTTCTACATCATAGACCTTTATAAGTTCTTCATCACTATATTCACTCAAGATATTCTGCCTCAGCATCTACTTAGGTGTACATATGTTGTTAGTCATAACACTCTTATATAGCTATACACTCTTTAAGAGGTAAGGTTTTTATGGGGTTTT
>CAZVWZ010000045.1:0-9848 GCA_964631195.1 uncultured Desulfurococcaceae archaeon | reverse complement strand
ATACTACATGTTTCTATAGACATCCACGGGCCTCCATGACTAAACTTATCTATAACGCTAAGATCCTCATACCTTGCCTCAACTTTCTTACCATCAATAAATCTATACCATTTATCAACATCACTACAATAGACTTCAACAATCTCCTTAACATCATCTAGAGAAGCTAAACGTATCTCTACTGGCATCGGAATCGCCTATGGCATCGGGATCTAGTTTAAAGAAATAAATAAAAACATTATTTATTAAATTATGAATTTCTCAAATGGGAATTTAGTACCAAACTTCTCTCTCGCCCTATCTAGTATCTTTAACTGTCTCTTCTCAGCTTCTTCTCTAACCTTTTCCTCTTCAAATACAAGTACTCTACCACTCTCCAAAACAATCTCTCCATTAACAATTACTGTATCTACATCACTTGCATTAGCACAATAGACAATAGCACCTAAAGGATCTGTTACTGGAGCTGTATGAGGCTGGTCAAGCCTTATAATTGTCACATCTGCTTTCTTACCGATCTCGAGACTACCGATCTCATTCTCTAAACCAATAGCTTTAGCGCCATTAATTGTAGCCATTTCCAATGCATCCCATGCAGTAACTATGCTAGGATGCTTTCTTGCAGCTCGATGTAAAAGTACTGCAAACCTCATTGCTTCAATCATATCATTATTATTATTGCTACCAGCACCATCTGTTCCAAGAGCAACATTGACTCCGGACTCCATATAATCCGGTATAGGTGCTACACCTGATCCTAGATACATATTGCTTTCTGGATTATGAATAACATGGGCGCCTGTTTCAGCTAGTAATTTTACTTCTCTTGGAGAAACTTGTACACCATGGACCGCATGGTATCTTGGCCCTAGTATGCCAAGATCGTATAATAGCTCGACATCTGTTTTACCATGGAGTCCTATGACTAGTTCTTGATCCTTTACTGACTCAGCGGTATGGGTGTGATAGATCAATTCATACCTATCACTTATCTCCTTAGCCTTCAATAATAACTCCTTACTAGCATTATATGGATGCATTGGAGCTATAGCTATCCAGAGTCTATTCTCGTATCCATGATATTTTCTAATTAAGGACTCGACATGAGCAATTGCTTCCTCAGGTTCCTCCTTAAGTATATCAAGTAATACATTGAGTTCATAGATACCACGTGCAAGTACTGCACGAAGCCTAGACTCAATTAATGCCCTGGCAACAGCATCATATCCTCTTGGTCCATAATGGTTTTCAATTATTGTTGTAACACCGCTCCTAATGTTCTCTATTAAACCCCATTTAGCAGCAATATAGAAATCGTCATCAGTAAAACTAGCGAGTGTAGGATGAATACTTGATCTAAGCCAAGAAACAAGTTCCATATCAATACCTATATTCTTCAATATACTCTGGAACAAATGATTATGTGCATTAACGAGGCCAGGGATCACTACATGTCTATGAGCTCTGATAACAGTATCACTATGGTATTTCCTTCGGGCTTCATCGGCTTTACCGATGAAAATGATCCTATCTCCATCAATAACGATTGCTCCATTTCGTATGATTTTTCGTCTAGGCCTGACAGGAATGATATAACGGGCCTCTACAATGATCAAAGACATTAGGATCCACCTATAGAAACAAATTTATTAAATCTACTAATGCTATATAATGGCGACGTTATAAGTATTTTTCAAATAAGATACTATAGAATCTTGATGTTTTGATAAAATAAAAGATCCTTAGAGAAGATGATCTAAATTAACAATAAAATTCATAATATGGATTTAGACAAATCTAAGTTTAATTGTTACATTATACTTTGATTCAAGTCTCCTAATTCTCTTTATCCTCTTATTAAATGTCCTAATCATATTCTTCGGTATAGTTACTATTACTGTAGAATCCTCAATAGCAACATCGGCTCCGGGAAGGATTTTCTGAATAATATTAGCAACTTTATCAATCTTAGTAACAGCTGGCATACGAAGCTTTTTAACAGGCACTACAACTGTTTGTTCACCAAATGTATAGATCTCATACTCCAGTTCACCAGTTAGGAAATCACGTACCTCAATAACAGGCCTAGCTAATTCAGCTTCTCTAAGTCCTGTTGGCAGCTTTACAGTCATCTTTACCTCATACACCTTATCAACCATACCATTACGTATAAAGATCACGGTATCGATTAAGCTAGGTATCATGCCTAGCTCTACACGTCCTATGAATCTCTGTATTGCATCAATGGGGGACGTAGCATGTACTACACCGATCATTCCAATACCTGCAAGTCTTAAGTCTGTATATAATCTGAAGTCTTCATCGCTTCTCATTTCATCAAATACTGTATAATCTGGTCGGCTGAGTAATAATATATCATGCAGTTCTCCTAGATCGGCATATGTCTTACTATATTGGGTGATCTCAGGAGGAAGGATCATGTCTCTAGGTGATTCAACTGTCTTAACAACCTTACCCTTACTAGCATAGTATTCTGCAAGTGCTTGGGCGAAAGTTGTTTTACCCATTCCCGGTGCTCCAGCGATCAATATACCTTCAGCTTTTTCTTCAAGCCTCTTAATGAGTTTAGGAGGCAGATTATAGTCTTCTAGACGCAGCTTCTTCAATGGACGGACAGCAGTTATTTCCCATCCATCACTTAATGGAGGCCTTGTTATTACTATACGATATTTACCAAGTTGTACAATAGTTGAACCCCGTCTATCGATCTCTATGAATCCATCAGGTCTTCTACGAGCTTCTTCAATAATTTCACGAGCAACATCCTCTATTTCTTCACGCTTTAATGGATCCTCGTTAATCACTACATATTCCCAATCACCGGGTCTCCCTTTCTTAACGATCGGTGACACGCCTTCTTTTAAATGAATACTCATTGTAGTCTCGTCAAAGAATCCTTCAAACCTTAGGATAGTAGGTTTTTCAGGAGGTATATAGATTACTCTCATACCAATGGCTTCAGCAACTAATGCTTGTACACGATCACCTGTAATGAGTGTTGCATCGGCTTCAAAAGCATATTCTCTAATTAATGCATCAATAGCTCCATAGCCAGCATAACGTATATCGCTTGGACGAGGTTTTTCACCACCAATTTCAAACCTTACATATCCTTCATCAGCTAATTTCTTAATTCTCTTAATTTCTTCAAGCCCTGCATATCCCGTAGCTCTACCTTGATTGGCTTGATGCTCTAACTCAGCTAGTACAGCCTTGTGTATAATAATACGTCCTTTAACCATACCATCACGTATAAGTTTAGACACTACCCCCTCTATTACCGCACTTGTATCCGGTACATATACTTCTTCTCCTACTATTAGTGTCAAGGCTCGATCATCACCTACTTGGTCATTAATTAAATATGGTTGCTCCCTTATATACTAGTTTCTATCTTCCCAAGAACCTTGTCTCACCTATTAAACAGTGTATAGAATGTTATTGATAAAGAAAAAGTTTATCTAGTAATACCAGTAAAAATACTGATATACGTGAACACCGTTTAAAAAGAGGTTATATATGATGAAAGCTTTAACCCGTACAGCTATAGCTCTCATAGCTATTTTAATCGTCATTGTAGCTATTGCAGGAATATACTTTATAACACAACAGGGAGCACAAACTACAACACCAACAACTACAACTTCTCCGCCTACAACATCTCCAACCACTACATCACCTACAGAAACAACACCACCTCCGGGAGAAGGAATTAAAGTAGCGATATTGTTCGATGTAGGCGGACGTGGAGACCTAAGCTTTAACGATATGGCATATCTAGGTGCAGAAAAAGCTAGGCAAGAATTTGGCGTTGAAGTAGAATACATGACGCCGAAAAGTCAAGATGATATGGTGCCTTTACTAAAGCAATTAAGTGAATCTGGAGAATATGCTATATTGGTCTTAATAGGATACTTATGGACGGGCGCATTGAACCAAACAGCTGATCTCTATCCAAATCAGAAGTTTGCATTAATAGATTCTTCAACTGGTGTTGAAAGAGAGAATGAAGTAGATATATTATTCCGTGAACAAGAATGTGGAGCATTAATAGGCATAGTAGCTGCTGGTATGGCGTATTCATTAAATGGATCAACAGTAGGTGCGGTAGCTGGTATGGATATTCCTCCATTATGGAGGTTCCATATAGGATATTTATTTGGCGTAAAATATTTTGAAATGAAGACTGGAAAGCCTGTAAACTTCTTATGGCAATATACGGGTACTTTCCAGGATGTTGGAGTGGGATATAATACGGCTTGGCAATTATTACAGCAAGGTGCCAAGGTATTGTATGGCTTAGCTGGTCTTACACATGTGGGTATGTTTGATGCTATTATCGATTGGAACGAAGGAGGTCATGGAAAAGCTTTTGGTATAGGACAAGATGCTAGCCAGGAGTGGTATGCTCCACAGTATATACCTGTAAGTGGCGCTAAGAGAGTTGATGTAGCAGTATATACTGCTATTAAAATGGTTGTTGAAGGAACATGGCAACACGGTATAATGGTACTTGGATTAAAGGAAGACGGAGTTGGTATTTGGGATCTAGAAGGTGTTAAATATTTTGCTCAAATGGCATACGATACTGGTCAGCTCACCGATTTAACACCAGAGCAGGTTGTACAGATTGTTAATGAAACAAGAAATAAGTATATACCAGATTATGCGTGGAACTTAGTTAATGAATTGAAGCAAAAGATTGAAAGTGGTGAGATCGTCTTTAAGTCTCCACTTACTCATGAAGAATATGATCAAATTATACAGGAGCTACTTGCAGGTAATCTAGATGCAGCATTAGAAAAAGGATCTGTGATGGGTGGGTAGGATAATAGCGATCTCGTATAAGATACATTCAAATATTTTTTCTAATTAATTAACAAATCCTCTATGTCCATAATATTAAGGTGTTGTTCATTGGCTGATTCAAGTGTTGCTATTGAGATGAAAAATATTTATAAAGTTTATCCGGATGGTGTTGTAGCTCTCAGGGATGTAGATTTCATTGTATATAAAGGTGAAATACATGGTCTACTTGGAGAGAATGGAGCTGGCAAAACAACATTAATGAGAATACTCTATGGAGAGATTAAAGCTACGAGGGGAATTATTAAGATCTTTGGTAAAAAAGTCAAGTTCCATGGACCATGGGATGCCATTAAACATGGAATTGGAATGGTTTACCAGCATTTCACACTTGTACCAACATTTACTGTTAAAGAAAACCTATATCTGTCATACGTAAGCATAGAGCCTAAGGCTACAATAGATGATGTTAGGGAAAAAGCTAAGAAGTTAATGGATGAACTAGGCTTGAAAGTGCCTCTAAACGCTGTTGTTGAAACATTACCTGTTGGTGTACAGCAGAGAGTTGAGATTATAAAGACTCTTCTTAGAAATGCAAAGATACTTATACTCGATGAGCCAACAAGTGTTTTGACACCTATAGAGATAAAAGAGTTATTTAATGCTTTAAGAAAGCTTAAAGAGGCAGGTATAACGATCATTTTTATTACACATAAGCTCCGTGAAGTCAAAGAAATAACTGATAGAGTTACTGTGTTGCGTAGAGGTAGACGTGTAGGAACTGTTGAGACAGATAAAGTGACTCAAAAAGATCTTGCTAGAATGATGGTTGAGAGAGAAGTTGTCTTTAAGATAGAAAAGAAGCCCAAGGAGCCGGGCGAACCTGTATTTATTGTTAAAGACATATGGGTACGTGATGACCGTGGATTAATGGCTGTTAAAGGAGTATCTTTTGAACTTAGGAAAGGCGAGATCTTGGGATTAGCTGGTGTTCAGGGTAATGGTCAGAGGGAATTAGCTGAGGCTCTTGCAGGTGTAAGGGTTGTTAAAAAGGGAAAGATCTATCTATATGGTAAAGATATTACCAGGCTTCCAGCCTCAAAGAGGTATTCACTGGGCCTTGCCTATGTACCTGATTCTAGAAGAGTAGGCCTCATATATGACATGAATATAATTGAGAATACTGTATTAACTAATATGTATAGAGTAATTACGAGAACTAGAAGGATCAAATGGGGTATAGCATCAAAATATGCAAGTGAAGTTATTGATAAACTTGAGGTTATTGCACCAGGTATAACATCGCCTATAAAATACTTGAGTGGAGGTAATCAGCAGAAAGTTATGGTTGGTAGAGAAATTATTAGAGAACCAACAGTATTTATTGTTTCAGAACCAACTCGAGGACTTGATATAGGTGCTACGGAATTTATTAGGAAAACCTTACTTGAATTGAGAGGCCAGGATAAGGCTATTCTACTTATTTCAACAGATCTTGATGAGATCATGCAATTGAGCGATCGTATAGCAGTCATATATGAGGGAAAGATTATGGCGATAGGAAAGCCTGAGGAATTCACTCTTGAAAGGTTAGGTCTTCTTATGGGTGGTGTAGTTGAGTCCTAAAGAAGTTAAGTATAAAATAGCATCATTTATCAGAAAATCAAGAATAGGCTTTATTGTGGAGAAAATTAGGATAAAATATGTGGACTATTTAACTTCGGCTTTAGAGATCATATTATCTGCTACGGTCGGGTTTCTAATAGTAGCGGTTCTTCTCTACTTCATGGGATATGATCCATATGAAGTATTTAGTATATTGTTTAGGTATGGTTATGGCAATACAAGCTATTTATTGAGTAAAAGTGTACCGTACGTTATGTCTGCTATGGCGTTCTCCATACCATTACTTGCTGGAGTATTTAATATAGGTGGTGAAAGCCAATTATATGTTGGGGCGTTTACCTCACTATTAGTTACATATTATACTGCTAATCCCGTTTTGGGTCTTTTAGCTGGATTACTGGCTGGCGGTGGCCTAGGATTATTTATATCTATTCTAAGAGTCTATCGTAATATTAACGAAGTCATTGCAGCAATAATGATTAATTGGACTATGTATTTCTTACTAGTCTATCTCATTACAGGAACATATTATGATCCTAGAATGCCTCATCAAAGCATCCAGGTACCCAAGAGTGCCTGGCTCGGCGAATTTATTTCTCCATGGGGACGTATAAAGGTTTCATTTATACTAGCTATAATAGGTGCTTGCGTGATCTATTATATATTATACTATACTAATATAGGGTATTTATTAAGAGTATCTGGGCTATCTCCATTGTCTGCAAGGTATGCAGGATATAATCCTAGGAAGGCCATATTGTATTCAATGCTTTTAGGCGGAGCGATGGCTGGTTTAGGCGGAGCATTATTCATTATAGGCGATGTACATAGTATAGATACGACTATGTCTACACTATATGGTCTAGGATTTACTGGTATAGGCATAGGTTTACTTGGGAGAAACCATCCTATAGGAATAATCTTTGCAGCTATATTTTTCTCAGGACTCTTGATTGGGGGTCAATGGGTTGAGTTAAAGACTGGTGCACCTCCCCAGCTTACAGACACTATTATAGGTATCATAGTCATTGCATTAGCTATACCATATGCGTATCGTATGCTTATATCAATGGTTAGGAGGTGGAGAATAAAATGATAGAGGATATAATCAATATGTTGTCAAATACGTTTACAACCATGACTCCTCTAATACTGGCTGGTGTTGGTGAAATAATTACTGAGCGTAGTGGGGTAGTGAATATAGGTCTTGAAGGGATATTCATCTTGTCAAGTTTTACAACAGCCGTAGCTACATTCTATACGGGTAATCCATACTTTGGACTCCTATTAGGTGCTTTTGTAGGTTTTTTATCCGGCGTATTACATGGAGCTGTGAGCGTATACTTACGCGGAGATCAGATCATAGCAGGAATAGGCTATAATTCTCTAGCATATGGTTTAAGTCTAATGATCATGATAACTCTGTGGCAAAGCTATGGTCAGAGCCCTAGAGTTGAGAAAATACCTTCATTGTCTATAAAAGTCACGCAAGGCTCAGCTATTATTATATCACCAGTAACGATACTAGCTATTTTTATAGCTATAGGAGTTTGGTGGTGGCTATTTAAAACGTCGAGCGGTTTGAAATTAAGGGCATGTGGCGAGGATCCAAGAGCGGCGGAGGCTATGGGTGTAAATGTTTTTCGTACAAGATTCTATGCAACAGTCCTTGGAGCGACATTAACTGGTATTGGTGGAGCATATCTTGTTGTTGGATGGATTGGCAGGTTTACAAAATTTATATCAGCTGGCAGAGGCTTTATAGCACTAGCTAATGTAGCATTTAGTAATTGGAATCCACTAATGGCTATAGTTGGAGGATTTGTGTTCGGTTTCTTTGATGCACTATCGATCTATTTACCCATAAAACTTCAAAGTGAATACCAAGAAATGTTTACTGCAGAGTCAAGCTTGTTTTGTACAATACCATATATGGCAACATTGGTTATTGTAGCGATTATTATGAAGAAGATTAAGATGCCCCGTGCACTTGGTAAGCCTTATATTAAGGAGTAATATGCACTTTTACTTCTTTTCTATCAAAACTTTTTATAAAGGCCTCAACTCCTTCATCAAGACTATATGTAGATGTAACAAGATCGCTTACCATAACCTGTTTAGTTCTAAGTAACTTAATAGCTTTCTCAAACGGTCCACACCTGCTACCCACGATCTTCACTTCTTTAACAACGAGCATCGTATAGTTAAAACTAACTGGGGCTCCATGAGTTGATTTGGCTGCTATAACTCCTCTGGGTCTTACAAGTTCAATGGCCATGTCAAGACCCTTAGGACTACCCGTTGCTTCAACAACATAGTCAAAGCCTACTCCCTCGGGAGTCTCTGAATGCATAATCTCTAATGCTTCATTAAAGGATACAACAAAGTCCGCACCAGATCTCTTTGCATGATCGATTTTAGGGGAATCCGGACGTGATACAGCGACTAAAAGCCTGGGATTTAAAGTCTTGATAAGTCTTAGAGATAATAGTCCTATAGTACCAATACCTATGACAGCTACATTGGCATTCACTGGTATTGGATACGTTTCTATCATTTCAACAACCGCTGCTAATGGCTCAACGAAAGCTACCTCTAAAGGACTTAAATCATCAACTATATGGACAAGATCGGCTCTAGTTAATACATATTCAGCCATACCACCATCAATGCTTATTCCAATAGTACTACGATACGGACAGTGCGTAGGCAAACCATTTATACAATACCAGCACTTACCACAATAGACATTGATTTCAGTAGTAACTCTCCTCCCAATAAGATCTTTATTAACTCCTTCACCAACTTCATCAACGATCCCGGAAATCTCATGTCCAGGGATAATAGGTATTTTCAAGGGTTTATAAGATCCTTTATAGAAGGCCTTGTCGGTACCACAGATACCAACTCTTTCAACACGTATTCTAATCCAGTTTCTCGGAGGCAATGGATCATCTATTTCCTCAAGCCTAAGATCCGAGGGACCATAGAGTACTAGAGCCCTCAAGTATATCTCCTCCAGCCATTAATTATACTTATATTATTTGTCGTTATATTAGATTATAGTATTTAAGAGCATACAATGGTGCGGTGTTATAGTTATGTCTGGGCAAACAATTTTACTTAAAATACCAAAGGAGAAAATGGCAGATAAGGCATTAGTTATGGGAGATCCTGATAGAGTGATTCTATTAACCAATTTACTCGATGACCATGAGATACTCTTTAATCAGCGAGGTATAATTGTAGTAGGAGGTTATTATAGAGGTGAAAGAATAGTTCTTGCATCACACGGTATTGGATGCGGAATGGCTTCTCTAGTGTTTGAGGAACTGGGAGATCTTGGAGTAAATAAGTTTATAAGATTAGGAACTGCTGGAGCACTACGTCCAGAG
>CAZVWZ010000044.1:0-10151 GCA_964631195.1 uncultured Desulfurococcaceae archaeon | reverse complement strand
ATGCATGCTACATCGAGCATGGAATACATCCAATAACATTGGAAAAAGTTATAGAATTTATTAAAAGGATTAGAAAGTAATCAGATCCGGTTGTCGATCGTCATGGCCCATTAGCTAAAGGACTCTTTATAGGGCGCCTTCATCACCTAGTAAATACTTTCTCTAGTGAAAGTATAAGTTTTTTCATACTATAAGACCATATAATTGTACCATCGTTTAAGCATATAACTCTTAAACCCATAGCTCTTAGTGTATCGATAATTTCTGACATCAGTTTTGAATCTATATATAATAATGCGCCTTCATGGGACAAGAGGTATTTCCTAATAATATCCTTACCAACTAGTTCATGAGGGCCTATGGCCACTATATTCAATGGTGTTTTAACTAATTTAGTTGAAATAATTCTATTGCTATGTCTGGGTTTACTGGCCAATATAGCTAGTCCTTTTATGATCTTTAGTAGATACGTGCCAGAATATCTTAAAAATCTATTTATATATTTTAAATGTCGTTCATACTCTATTGCCTCGCTACTATACTTTCTAAAATAATATAGAGGATCGTCCGAATAGATAGCATTATCTAAGTAATCAATAACTATATTAAAGATCTTTGTTAAATCCTCTTCACTACATAGTAAGCAACCAATTAATCCTCCAAATACTCCTCTCCATATTTTTTTATGGTGAAAATGTACTTCTATTAACTCATTTCCAGAAATTAGTCCAGTTAGGTACTTGTCTTCTCCAATTGGGAGATTAAGTATAAATCCCTCATTATAGCCTGTAGCTCTAATAAATACATTGACTATATTCTTAAGATCAGATTCCACTCCATAAAGAATATGATGGCCCACGCACCTATATGCCCATCCATTGTGAACAAATAATTTCCTAGGACCTGGTTCAGTTATAAATTCTCTACTACAAATTATCTTTATGGATATATCATTGCCATTGCTTAGGCTACATCCTCCCATGTATATACCGAGTATAAAACCATATAATCCATCTAAACTATTACCACTACATCCTCTTAAGCTCACAATGTATTTAGACACACGTAGCACCCTAAAACAATTCATTGTCAGCCAATAGCCCGGTCATCATAGATCAGACCCGTGACATCCATCTTCATCCACAGTGGCTCAGGCAGCCACCGCATCTTCATAAAACCATAGAGGGTTCTGCAGTGATCGGGACTATCATCATAGCCCTTCTATATAGTGTTTAATGTTAAAGTGTTATATAAACTAGTAGTACAGCTAATATGCCTGACAAATATATTCCATCAAATGTACCTGCACCGCCTATGGAGAGTAGCGCAGGCCCATATATGTTTACAAATTTATAGAGATCCTTTTTGAGTCTAAGAACATCAGCCCCTATAAGACTACCCAATGAACCAGATACATATGCAACAGGTATTGCAAGCCATATTTCACGGACAAGTATTATAGCACTTAATGAAGCTATTAGTGGTGGGATCAAGCTTGGAACAGCTATTCCTAATCCTGGTATAGCTCTTGAAGAATAATATGTTACAACACATGTTACTAGAATTCCAGATGCAACAGCTATATATGTAGCAGGATACATTCTAAGCCCTATCAGTAAAATTGAACTCATTATTATAGGGATAATACATCCCCCTATATTTAATGCTATAACGATCTTGTTCTCAACAAATCTAGGCATAATTACCGGAAATGGAAAACCATAAAAACTAATATATTGTTTTTCAAAGACAACTCTATAAGTTCTTGTCCCAATTTCTTTAACTTTTAAGTTAAATATGCTTAAAATCAGGCTTAGGAAAAATAAATTGCCAGCTATAAATAATGCGATATTTCTGCTAAAACCTAAATTAATAAATGTTTTGGTAAGAACTTCTTGAGCCAATAGAAATAAGGGTATGGTTATAAATAGGTATATCCAAAACATAAATGGATGGGCAGGAAATGATATAATTAATCGTTTAGACAAGGTATCTCTTCTCCTAAGTGCTATTATACACCAGAATTTAAATTCTATTAAATAGTTTTTAATAGTAACTATTAAGTGGTTTTGCTTAGTCCACCTTTATTGAAATGGTTAGTGTTGAAATAATGAGATTTTAATTATAAATGTATTGTCAAACATGATATGTATATTTAAATAAGACCTCAATTCGCTAAATAATTAGAAAAGCGTATATGAGGAATAAAGAATTATGGAGTGGTGGAAAAAACCAGTTAGAGTTTTACAGTTTAATATAGAAGATAGATATGGTGTATATGTATCAAGTATTAATGGAAAGGAGCTTATTGATTATGCAGAGAGAATAGGAGCAAATGTACTGGTAATCTTTGCAAGAGATCCTTGGGGAAGAACTTATTATCGAAAAACTAGTATTGGTCCTGAACATCCAAAGATGATAGGGGATCTTGTTAGAGAGGCTATAAAGGCAGGTAAGGAGAAGGGCATTAGAGTCGTACTTATGGTGGGTCATACAGCTAATCAGTATATCTATAGAATGCATAGTGATTGGGCCCAAGTAAATCGTAATGGGGAAATTATATTACTTGAACACGTACCATATGGAGTAACTGGTTATGAGCCTGAATGGCCGCAATTATGTATTAATTCTCCATTCATAGAGCATATTAAGAAAGAGGTCGACGAAGCCATAGATCTTGATCCTGACGGTATATTTCTCGACAGTTTCCGATATCAACCAGATATTGAACGTGCCTGTTATTGTATTTGGTGTAAAAGAAGGTTTATGGAGGAATATGGTTATGAAATGCCTAAAGAACCTAAATGGAGTGATAGCAGATGGAGAATTCTTTGGGACTGGAGATACAAGGTAGTTGTTGAAAGGATAATGCAACTCCATGATCTCGTTAAAAGCAAGGCACCGCATATGTTATTCATGTACAATAGTCATCCAGGAGGCTGGGCTGGACGTACAAATCGTATTGTTGAAATGGCACGTGATTATGTAGATGTTGTTTTTGCTGAATGTAGCGAAGCAGATCACCAGCCTCCTGGATTCATTACTGAGATGATCAAGCTAACGCGTGCAATGCTTGGAGACAAGCCCGTATGGGCTTCTCGTAATTATTTCCATCTATATCGTACAGCAGCTTCAACAACTCCACTAGCCATTAGACAGGGATTAAGAGAGGCTATAATTGCAGGAGGCTCTCCCTGGTTATTAGTATTCTCCATATCTTATAGACAGGATCCTGGTTTACTTAATGCAGCCGCAGAAGTTTTTAGAGAGCATAAAATACTTGAAGAGTATCTCTTCAATACAGAGCCGATACATTATGCTGGGATAGTAGTCTCTAATACTACAAGAGATCATTATGGTAGGGGGCATCCGGAGAGATATGTTGATGAAGTACGGGGATTCTATTATGCATTAGTACATAATCATGTACCTGTTCAATTTATTGCTGAAAGAGACTTAGTTGATCTAGATAAGCTATCGAAGTACCATGTAATAATCCTTGCAAATACTGTATGTCTATCTAGTGAAGCCGTTAATACTTTGAAGAAATATGTTGAAAATGGAGGCTCTATTATAGCTACATATCTTGCATCAACACGAAATGGTAATTGTATCAGAATGCATGAATTCTCATTAAAAGATGTCCTAGGTATAGAACTTGTAGGTGTGCTTAGGCAAGCATGGAGCTATGTCGTCCTCGATAAAAAGGATCATCCCATCCTCAAGAATATCGGTAAAGACATTATCTTATGGGGTGACATGAGCTACGAATTCCAAAGAACACGTGCAACACCAACGCTCGGTAGACAAGCGCTTGTCCGAACAATATCTGGAGATGAGGTAGCATATATCGGACTAGCAGGTGGTATATGGGGTTATGAATACACACTTGGTAGGTCTCCACCTCCATTTATTTCAAAACTAGATAAGCCATCAATAGTGGTCAATAAATATGGAAACGGTAGATCCATTTACTTCGCGGGCCAGATCGGTAGACATTATTGGAGAACAGGCTTACCTGAATACATGAAACTTATTATTAATAGTATCAAATATTTGGGCGGAGACCTACCTATCGAGATTAATGCTCCCGAAACAATAGCACTTGAGATCTACAGACAAGGAGATAGAATAATACTACATCTATTAAACCATACATATAATCAAAGAATTCAATCCATAGGTATTGGCAAGACTAGACAACCTTTACCCCCATATAGTTCTTCTGAATCTGTACATCCACCTAAACAGGTCATTCCAATAAATAATATTGATATAACCCTTAAAATAAAAGATAATACTAGATATAATGTATTCTTACCATTAAGAAACGAATATTTAGACTATACCATAGAAAATAATAAACTTTTATTTAAATTACCAGTTTTAAAGGAGTATGAAGCCATAGTAATTGAACCTAAAAAATAATATGGTGCAGTAAATGCGTACAATAAATGCTAGGTACGACCCGATTGAAAAGGTAATCGATGCTATTAAAGATTCATATATAGTTATAGGGACTCCGTCAAGAAATGTTGAACATACAATAACATATGTATTACATAATGTTATTCAAGGCCTTCTAAAATACTATGAGGGAATAAAATCTTCCATAATCATTTGTGATGGATTATCTACTGATAATACAGTTGATACAGTTAATGCATATAGAAAGAATAAACAATTACCTATAACAATAATTCCAAACACTGTGTCCAAGGGCAAAGGAGGGGCTATGAAACTAATAATAGATTTAGTGGCAAAATATGGTATTGCAGAGTCTCTTGTATTTTTAGACAGTGATCTCAGGAGTATTACTCCTGAATGGATAGCGCTTATGGTTGAAGGTACTAGACGGTGCGGCTTTGTAACACCATATTATTACAGGCATAAATATGACGCAACTATAACGAATTTCATGGCTAGACCATTAACGGTAATGGCATATGGTATAGATATTAATCAACCAATAGGAGGAGACTTTGGATTAAATCATAATTTAATTAAAATAATGGCTGAGAGTTAACTATGGAGTAATAATCCATGGTCTTTATTCTTCGGTGTAGATATTTTTCTTACTCATACGGCATTAGCCCACGATATACAAATATGTGAAGCATATTTAAAGACAAAAATTCATGAAGCAAAGGGTCCTGCTAAGAAATTAAAGGGAATGTTTATTGAAGTGACGGGAAGCCTATATTCATCATTAATAGAATATAGTGGAAAATGGACAAATATAGAAAGGTATACGATCAAAAAGCCTTCACTAATAGATAGGCCAAGGCCATTAGCAACTAATCCATTACCTATAAAAATTTCCATAGAAAACGCTAAACTAAAGTTAATGGAGGGCCTTCATCAAAATAGACTAATATATCAAAAATATTTCCAGAAGAAATACTTGTAAAGCTTTATAGAAGGGAAACAGCTGATCTAGGAATAAGCCGGGATCTATGGTTTGAAATAATATATTATAGTCTAAAGCACTTTATTCAAGAGCCTAGACTTAATTTAAAGAAAAGATGTTAGAATCATTATTTTTATCTATGGCAAGGTAGACTATACAATTTCTATAAAGAAACATTGAATAAGAATGATGAGGAATCGTATAAGATTATTAGAGAGGAGACAATGGAGATGTTTAAGAGAAGAAGTATATTTGTAGAATTGGTAAAGAAGTATATTAATTACTAAAAACGGGGTCTATTTTCTCTTCATTTCTCCCTTTACTATATATTCTTTAAAGAATATGGACAGAATTACTAGAGAAAAAACATATATTACAGCTGTTAATCTTAAAGGTAGTTCTAGATCAATATCAAGTAAGTAGCCGCCTAGACCGCGACCGATTCCTATTGGAAGCATCCATGATATATTGAATATTGCAGCTGCTCTACCTCTATACATTGGTGGAATAGTTTTCATTTGGAAAGCAGTATATAATGGATTTGCTACATTCATTAAGATACTTCTTATAACATATACTGATGATGCAAATAAATAGTTATTTATAAAAGTGATACTTATAAGTAATGGTATACTTGAGGATGTAAGAAGTAAATAAAGTCTAAGTGAACCACCCATTCTTTGAGCGAGATCGGGTAATATAAATGATAATATTGCCATAAAAAGATCTATACTACCATATATTGAGCCTAGTTCTCCGCTCTCAACATTATATTTAAGAACAAAGTAGTAACTAATGTTATGAATACTTATGGATGCTCCAAAACCTATTAAAGCTCCAACTATAACAAACTTCCCTATTGTCCTCCATGGAATATTTATTTCTTTAATATCTGGTTTCTCTACCCTTGGAGCAATATCTGGTTCTTTGACGCCTCCTATAATAGGTATTAGCGGGAGCCTTGTAAGAGCTATTGTAACTATAACCCATCTATAGAGACCATGTATGGGTATATTTAAGTAAAAAGCTAGTAGTCCAGGTATCCAACCCATATATGCACCAATGGCTCTTCCCAAGCTTCTCATACCAAACAAATAAGAGTACGTATAGTGATAATCCCTTTCCTTGCTAATTCTACTAAGTAGGACATTATATGATATATGGAATATCTGATCTGTAAAACCATATATAAAGCTTTGAAGCATAATTAACTCTTTAACTCCAGTGGCGATGAGAAGTATTGATAATGAATCTATAAGCAGTATATAAGCAAATAATTTAACTACTTTCATCCGATCCAATTGCCAGCCAATAAGTAGGGTTGCTAAAAGGCCCGAAAGGCTCATTATAGAGCCTAATAATCCATATTCAAAACCACTATAACCTAAACTTTTAAGAAATGGTGCATAAATAACCCATAATAGACTTAATGTAATAGAATCTATAACACCAAATGCTATTAGCCTTCTTGGTACTTTCTCACTGATTCTATTCATAACGATCCGTGCCATCATAGGCACCACTAAAACGGCGTCGTGGAAAAGAAATAGTATTTATAGAGATAATAAACTTAGCTTTAAAGATGGTTACTATGTATGAAGATAGACATAGACTTTATAGAGAATTTACAGCAGTACTAATTCCTGGGTTTACTGTAGCTCTACTAGTCTAATTCCTGGATATCCAATGATTAATTCTAACTGGTATTTGCCGTAGCTTTTAACAAACACATCTATATAGTATTTAAGTTCAATTCTTTTTCCTCCATCAATATCTAGAAGTGGGACTAGAGCCTCCGATTTTTCTTCTATAAAACTCCTTGATTTTGGTGATTCTAGAAGAGATAGGAAGGCTTCAGTATCAGAGTTTAGATAATATTCCATTATTAATGGATCTGTTAAATTCCTACCATTTACATTAAATACGACCCGGATGATCAGAGAGGCATTGCCTATTCCTTCTCTATATCGAGCTTTAAAGTAAATATATGGGATATTTAGAATAAGATAATATATCATCTTGGTCTTCAAACGCTTTAATTAAACCCTGTTTAGCAGGCTCAGGAATGACTGTTTCAAAACTAAAAACATTACTATATATTTTAACATAATCTTCACTAAAGAATGTAACAGTATAGTTACCCGATTCAGAAAATGCTATCCCTATAGGTGTAATATTCTTAGTCGATTTATATCCATGTTTTCCATGAACTTCAACTTCATAATTTATTTCTATTTTATCCAACTTGCAAAGATAAATATAAACGACATTATCTTTTCTAAGCTCCGATAATGATCCATCATCGCATATTATGTTATCGTCTAAAATGGTTTGTCTAATAGCAGCAGTAGAAGTAATCACCTTGTCAGGATCTAGCATATTTATACTAGGGCCTATAAGAACATTAAATAATTTCACAGATCTTTTTTCTAAGCAATGACGTATATTGCAGTAGAATATTGTAAGGAGAGCAACAACAATTATTACTATGATCACGATAGAAACTATTTGTTCATTTACACGGCTCTTCATGACCGTTACCATCAATCACATCTATATATTTAATAAAGGCTTATAGTTAAGTTTAAACCTGTGAACCCTATACTTATATAATGAACCTGAATAGTAATAAAATTTATGTTTGTATCTAATAAATTTCTAAATGAAATATTGAACTGAGATAATTATATTTAACTATATATAAAGAAATAGCTAATAAAATCAATTAGCTAATATGACAGTCTTGGAACAGATTTGGTCTTAAATATAATAAGTAGCATCATATGATTAAAATACGGATTAACCATAAGATCATTAATTTACGTTATTAATAAGTGCACAGCAGGTATAATAGCTAACCCTGCAGCATAGTCCTCTTCTAATTCAATCTCTCTATTGACTAGATTAATATTGAGAAGAATATTAAGTGGATCTATATATGTAAGAAAGAGTCTTCCTTTATTGCTTATTATTCTCCAATATCTTTTCTTATCATTCCTTACTCTATTACATCGCTCTCCAATGATCTTCTTTACACAATCAGTATTCCCTAATCTAAAACATTTTAGTGCTTCAATATTTTCCATAACACATTCTTCATACATATCAAGTATTGTATAATCAGCTATTCTCAAATGAAGCTTCCAATCCTTTACATCTATCGTCTTATTAGTGTAAACATGATCTATCCCTATGCTATGGATAAGATCATGAACTTTATTCCCGATAACTAGAAGTGGTGAAATATATAGGGATGAGAATATTATTGATTCAATTAATTCATAGGGTAAAACTCCTTGAAATAAATTAATGATCCCGGATAAATTATGTATAGGATACACAAGTTCACGAAACGGATTACCATTAAGATAGTCTTTTAATAGATTTCCGAATCTATTAACAATACTTGGTGGGAGACCTAGATCTCTATACTTGAATCTCTGAATAAGCCATTTAATTACCTTCCATGAATAATCGTTTAGTTCCTCTATATAGACAACACCGCGTAAATTCTTAACTATTGCAGCATACCGGGCAAACAACCCTATTACCCTAAATAATAAGCTATTGGTTTTAGGAGAAATATATTACGGGTAGAAATAACATAATCTATCTATAAATATATTATCTATACATATTGTTTTAATGATTGGTGTATATGTATTGGCTAGAGAATTTAACTTAATCATAACACATGAACCTGGACCAGACAATTATAGATACGTACTTAGTATTCTTAGAGAGATTATTCCTGAATTAGTTCTTGTTGATACAGGGCCTGCTGTATTATTGTTTAAATGTAGTGATCCATATGATGTTGTTGATAGGCTTCGTGAATACGTTAGTGAACTAAGAATGGTTTATCGTATAATACCTGTAGATATTGTTACAAATGCTTATGTAGAAGATGTTGCTGAAGAGGCGAGAATCCTTGCTGAAGAGAAAATCCCAAGCGATAAGACTTTCCGTATTACTTTACGTGGAAGACTATATTGGAAAGAAACCCGGGCTCCAGCTCATAGTCTTGATGCTATTAGGATTATTGCTGAAAAGATAGATAGACAAGTAAGTCTTACTCATCCAGATTATCTTGTATATATACGTAGTCTAAGATTATATGGTAGAAGAAGGGTAGCATCAATAACTGTTACTACACCAGATAAAATATTGTCACTAGCCTCCGGGAAACCCTAATCTTATTTACTAAATAGTTTTAAAAGCTTGTTAATTATAATTTCAGCAACTACAACTGGTTTTTCAATACCTAGATCGGTAAGTGTCCTAGGATGTATCTCGCCTGTAAATCCTATTTCTACATTGCCAATTATTATGGAAGCAGTTCTTTCCGGTAAAAGGCCATGTATATTCTTTTCCATAAATAACAACTTTAATCCAAGTGTTTCACTTAGAGTACGCAATACGGCAAGAGAATCTGTAAGTGTAGCTTTCTCATGAGATATAGCGTATCCAAGTCTTCTCTCAATTCTAGCCCCAGTCTCAATACTTGGATCATATATTGCTACATCACCTATTTCAAAGATATTAATCTCCTTAACTTTTTCTTGATTAGCCTTAACAAATTCTAGAAGCCCCGGTGTAAGCCATCTCCTTAGACAAGTATATTTCTCCATTTTAGGATTAGATACGTTGACCAATGGTTTATCATCGTTGAAAACCTTGTTTTGGATCCATGGATTACTCATCATATAATTAGCTACTTCGACAAAGCCCATGCCAACCA
>CAZVWZ010000043.1:3622-10707 GCA_964631195.1 uncultured Desulfurococcaceae archaeon | reverse complement strand
TGTGGATATAGCTCCATTAACGTATATACCTCCTCAGGAACATCGGCTGATACTGGTAGGCCAAGCTCCTTTGCCTCTTCAAAAGTTATTGGATAGTCATGTGTATAGTATCCCTCTGTTAATCTTCTAGCAATAAGCCATGCTTTCTCTTCAGGCATTTTATCTCTTAATAGATAAACTATTGTATTCTGGATCTCCTTCAAAGCCTTTTCAGCTATATCGGCATAGATTAATGTAGTATCAGTAGCTTTCCCACCCTTTTCCTTAGCTACTTTTAAGATAGATGGTGCTGGAAACACTCCTTGAGGAGTCTGAAGCTGTGGATCTAATGGGCCTAAGACAGCACTTGGGTCCATACGTATCTCGTCAGCAGCCAATGCAATCAATGTTCCACCGCTCATAGCATAGTGTGGTACAATAACGATCTTTTTAGCAGGATGCTTCTTAAAGGCCATAGCTATCTGCGATGCAGCAAGTACAAGGCCTCCAGGTGTATGCAGGATAAGCGCTATTGGTTGCTGTGGAGGAGTAGTCCTAATAGCCCTTATGATCGCTTCAGAATCCTCTATATCAATATACCTATATACTGGTATTCCAAAGAAGCCTATCTTCTCCTGCCTATGTATCATAGTAATTACACGCCATCCATACCTCCTCTCCATCTGATTAATAAGCCTAAATCTTGCAGCATGCAAGCTACGATGTCTAAGGTATGGATGCACTAATGTATATAGTAGTAGAAACCAGAACATTAGCCCTAGAATATCTATACCAAAGAAATCCAACTTCTCAATCACCATGAATTATTATATCTCTAGTACAAAATAAATCTGTCAATAAAACACAATGGAACATTAATACTTCTAATAATATTATTAAATAGTTTACTAATCCTCTAAACTTACACAACTCATTCAGAATATGCAAATTAGATATTAATGAGTGAGAAAGTTCCTTATTTAGTGATATTACTATTTAATAGATAAAAGTGTTCAAAAACAAAAGATTTAATTACTCCTATCCATTAAAAAAAATCGGTGGAAGAATGTATTCAGAATATTTAACTAAACTGATGATTGTATTTACTATTGTGGTTGTAATTACATGCATGAATGGAGTTTTCGCTGAGAATGGAGAAGTAGTTATAGAAACGGTCAACGATTATTCACAAGCACCGGATAATCCTACAAACTTACAGTATGCCAATACATTTGGTGAGAATATTAAAACCATTCTTGAGCAACATGGCGTTTTCGTCATACACTGGACTGACTCATTGGCCTACCGTCTCTTCGTGATCGGTAAATATAGTGTGAATGAGGAGTATAATCTATTGATAGAGATTCTTGGTAGCCGAATCTCTCTGGATCAAGTTGATAATAATGGTATGCGTGTTTACAGATTGGATTATGGAGTTAAAATATGTAGTGATGGTTTTGGCATGTTTTGGATTGAAGGCTATAAGAAATATGATCATTATGAAAATGCATCTGATGACATATACAATAGTATAGTTAATAAGATAAGATACATTGTTAATAATAGATCTAATGGCTTAATACATGTTGAAATTATTAATATCTCACCTGGTGGAATGATAGAGACTTATGGCGAAGCTGTAACGGGTAATAAGACTCTCCAGCAAATGAATAAAACCATTTATTCTTTAGAGGTAAAACTATCTTATACTATAGATGGGATACCGCTATTTACAGAATTTAGTATAGTTGTAGATTATGAGGGTGATCTTGTAGGAGGAGGTTTCTTTATTCCAAAAATTATTGACATGAAAAGAATAGATGCGGCTATTGATCGTGAGAAGGCTTTAAATGCTGTTAATAATTATATACAGTCTAAATATGGTTCACTAAATATTACTGATGTTAGCAATTTAGTGTATGTCTATATGCCTGGATATGTGGATAATTTACAGTATTTAGAACAAGGAAAGGCATATTTATTGCCTGGCTATGAGGTTGAGGCAAAAACTTCAAACGGCAAAGTAGCATTTATTGCTGGTTTTGTAAATAACGATGAAATAATAGTGTATGACTATGCATCAGCTATCTATGCAAGCGGGCAATCTAATATAGACTCCAACATAGATAACGAGGAAGGTGTTGATGATTCATCTATAACTCCTATCAATATTGTATTATATGCTCTTGTAGCCATACTCATAATCGTGATCCTACTAGTATTCATTAAAATGAGACTATAGCTTTTTATTTTAGTTATATAAATAATTATTTTTATAGTTATCAATAATAGACTTATCTATTAAATTTCTTCTATAGTTGATATAAATATATTTATATATTTTGTTGCTTGAAGAGAATTTATTTACAGAAAAGTATAAATACCTTATAATAAAAAAATACCGGGGTTTGTATATGCTTATAGGCAAGAGACCTATAGAAGCCCTTATACTAATATTGTCGATTCTTGTATTAGCAACAGTACCCGCTACAACTCTATGGCCATTTGAGCAAGAGTTTAGGCCATTAGTAGCGGGAGTGAAAATTGAGACTATTGGAATCATTGATGATGAGCCGTATATAGGGCAGTGTAGTATTGGTTTTCCAGCATATTATGATACAGGGTGGGGGATCTTTCAATGGAGACATTTTGGCATCATTACCGCTGGTCATTGTAGTTGGTGGATGAGAAACTGGGATGTACACCAGCCGTATGTAGATCCCGATGACTACGACCGCTACTTGATAGGATCTGTTACAAAGGTGGGTAGTCATAATAGCCATTACACCATTATATACATAGATGCTGAGTTCGTAGAAACAGAAACTATATTTTGGACATTCAACCCACCCTCATCATCCACAATATCACCCTACATATTCGACTACTATGAGACGCTAGGTACCAACCTCATACCAATAGATGGTGTCTATACAGAAAGCAACTTACAGCGGGATCTGGAGGTCTACTCAGTAGGCTTTGTAACAGGACTTAAGGGCGGATATGTAATTGAATGGGACCGAGATTGGTATGTGAATGGCACACTATTCAAGAATTTGATTAAGGTAGACGATATGCTTACTTGTGAAGGTGATAGCGGTTCACCTTTATTCTATGTTGAATATGAAGGACCAGATCCTCATGCACAAATACTGGGAACCCTAGTAGGAGGCCCCGATGAGTTTCAAATGCCTGATGGTAGGTGGTGTGGTTTTACTAACTATTTTGCCCAGGTATGGGAAACCCTAGATGATCTAGATATTAATGTGTATACTGATGGGTGAGGGAAATGCTTGTCCATATTTTCAGACACTTTTGTATTAGACCTTGGATACACGGGGCATTTTTAAGGTTCAATGGAGAAATGAGTAGATTGTGGAATAGTATGAGGCTCCTCGTAGCCTTCATAATCTTTACTGCAACTCTGTTATCTACATGTAGTATCGTAATTGCAGAGGTCAATACCGACAATATAGAGATTATTAGGTTACCTGAACCAGACATAAATGTTACCGAAGTACCAGGCAAAAACTATATCTACTTTAACAACAGTTTGATACTGCACTTCTCTTGTATACGTAGCCCTGATATTTGTGAACTACGTAAACATATACGTGAATATATACATGAAATGAACGATACACGTAAGATACTCGAGTATATACGTGAAACGCTTAGATCTATTCCTCATACTGAATATAATAGAATACTTATGAATACATCGGATATTTTAAATAGAGCCGGAGTCAAATACTATGGTATAATACCTGAATATGTAGGAGGTAGGTGGAAAGTCTATATTGGTCTGCCACCAGATCTACTTGCTACTAGTGACTTGGAGTTTATAAGGAATCTCGTTATCCAGGGGTTTATGGGGACGTCTTTTGAGGGTAAAGTTATTGATGTTGGCTTCTTTGAAGTATTTAGTAGCATGGGTAGTGATGTAATGGAGCCTTTGGCCGAGAAATTCAATTATTCAAGAATAATACGGTTACTGGGTGAGAAGGGTATAAAGGTTAATGCTATTGGATGGAGTAGGAACGATTATTTCGGCGCATTCCATGTGGAGATGTATATAGAGAATAATACGGACGTAATCGATGAGGAGGTTGCAGTAGATCTTGTGAAGGCTATAAGGGATATGATAGGCTATGAAGTACCGCTTGCGATTGGGATTAGTACTGGGAGAGTAGGTCTTAGGACTCAATGGAGTGATGTGGATTCTGGGCAGTTAATTAAACAGTTTCCAGGAAGAACTAATAGTGCTTCGCTAATGGACTCTTCTAAAATGTTCCTAGTACTGATCAATGTAGCTGTCTTCGCATTAGTTGTGATGGGGATATGGTATTTTGGAACAAATAGATCAAAAGTAAATACTTGGTATCAATAAAATACATTAGAGTTTAGAAGATAGAGGCTATCTTTCCTTTATAGTTGTTTCTAATATGCATTTTATTGCCTGAAGCATTTCTTTTAATGACATGTAGTTGTTTAAACCTAGTCTTAATGCTAGATCTGTTGAAGGAGGAATGTGTATGAATCCTCCTGGCAAAGAATTTTTATGAGCATATCTAAGTATTTTGTATCCTATTATATTACATAGATAAGTTCCTATAGAAATACCTATGGAGATTTTAAATCCTTTATTTTTGCAACAAGATTCCATTATTTTGAATATGGGAAGTCTTGTAGGTAAAACATTCAAATTATT
The DNA here is from genome assembly GCA_964631195.1 of uncultured Desulfurococcaceae archaeon. Classification (GTDB taxonomy): domain Archaea; phylum Thermoproteota; class Thermoprotei_A; order Sulfolobales; family Desulfurococcaceae; genus CAZHDB01. Next base: position 6,017 of record CAZVWZ010000043.1, on the reverse strand, counting down.
ATGATCGAAGAGCTTCATCCACGCAGTATTTCCATCTACATCCTTGTAATCTGGAAAGTGAGCAATATTTGCTGACACAAGTTCAATAATTATATTTTTAGCTTTAGGTGATAGACCTAGTCCAAGTACAATATCTGGTTTAAGTGTATTAAGATAGTTAATAAGGATCTTTGGCGCACTGGTAATAGAGACCGGTAATACCAATCCATGTATCTTGTAATCGTCTATATATGATCCGTTCAGGAATTCAACAATTTCTCCACTAGGATTAATGTAGTATCTATCATAATTTGAGAACCCAGTTAAGAATATTATCTTAGCCATAGTCTAGTCAACCTAATTTATTTTACTGAAATAACAACTTATAATATAGTTACAGTAATAATTAAGGATTATAATTGGATCAAGCGATATTCTTCTACAATAATATAACTTCAATACCTTCTTGCATAGCTACTTCTGCTTGTTTTCTATCTGATGTAATTAGTTCTAGGCCATTTTCCTTAGCTAAGGCTATAAACAATGCATCGTAGACCGTGATCTTATATTTTATGGATAGTTCTAATGCTTTATCTATGTATTTTCCTTGATCAATAATCTTTATTGGTCTATTATAATAGAGATCATGGATAATAGTTTTAGCAATATTAATGTCCATTTCATCTCTTAATACTTTCTTCCATAAAGCATTTCCCAACTCTTTTACCGCTAATTCTAGAGTGACTACTCCTTCAAGTAGATATTGCCTAACCTTATTCCAGGATTCCTCTTTTGCAAAATATTTTATAAGGGCTGAGGAATCAATGACTCTCACGATCCTCCCTCACACTTTTTTCTGCAAAGCCTTTTTCGCTAGGCTTAACATTTCTGAGTAAGCTATCCCATTTTTCAATATATTTCCTAATTATGATCTTCTCCGCTAACTCTTCAAGATACCTCCTAATCTCATTAGCTATATCAATACCCTCTTTTTCTAGTAAATCTTTGATTTTCTTTTTGACCCTGACACTTATTACAGTTGTTGACATTTTTATCTCCATGTATACAATATTGTCTACGGATTAATAAACATATATTTATAGAATTTATATTTCAAATATATTTAGTAACGTCTTGTTTATACACGCTATATTAATATTTGGGATCATCATATTTTTAATATTGGTCTCGAATAGCTTGATTAAAATAATATTATAAATAAAAATAATAAAGAAAAAGAAAATATTTAGTCTTCACGTATTTCCTTTAGAAGGGTCTTTCGATCAGCTGGCTTTCTTTGTTTTCTAAATAGCCTTGTGCTGAAATATCTTGCTGCATAGTCTGGCAGTACAGTTACTACCTTAGCTCCTTCGGGCAAATCATATTGTTGTGCTACCTTAATAGCTGCAACTACGTTTGCTCCACTTGATATACCTACTGGTAAGGCTTCTTCCTTAGCAATCTTACGAGCCATATTAATTGCTTCATCACTAGTTACTGTGACAAAGTCATCGATTAAATGCTTATACCTTCGTATGATCTCTGGTATAAAGCCATCTCCAACACCCTCGATCTCATGCCTACCCCATGGACCCTCCTTACCAGTCTTAAACCAGTATGTAGCTACTGGACATTCAGCAGGTTCTGCACCAACAACAAGAGTCTTTGGATTAGCTTCTTTAAGCCTCTTAGCGACACCAATTAAGGTGCCTCCTGTACCTACTTCAGCTACCCATGCATCAACATGTCCTAGTTGATCAAGGATCTCTTTACCAGTTGTTGCATAGTGACTCCATACATTAGCCTCATCCCACCACTGATCAAATACAAAGTATTTATCAGGATTCTCTTGTGCAAGTTTTTTAGCATACTCTAGAGCTCCAAGAGCATCGCTTTCACCACCAGGTGTAGTAACGAATTCAGCCCCAAAGAGTTTCATTAATAGAAATCTCTCTTCACTCATTTCCTCAGGTATAACAATCAATACCTTATAGCCAAGGTATCTACCAATAGCAGAAAATGCTATACCCGTATTACCAGTTGTAGGAACAACAAGTGTCATTCCAGGCTTTAACTTACCAGTTGATTCAGCAGCCTTGATCATATAATATGCCATCCTATCCTTGACGGATCCAGTAGGATTCATAAACTCTAGCTTAGCCCATATCTCAGCCTTAATATCCTCTGGCACGACTCTCGACAATTTAATAATTGGTGTATTACCTATACAGTCAATCACATTATAACATACTCTTAAACTCATTCTACCCCACCTATTCCTAATCACTATATACTAGTTGCTAGCACACACGATATATATTATTATATAGTATTCCCGAACACGATCATTACGAAATAATTAATTAATAGTGTTTAATGAAAAAGCTTATCTCTAATAAATTCCAAAATAGTTTCT
>CAZVWZ010000043.1:0-3522 GCA_964631195.1 uncultured Desulfurococcaceae archaeon | reverse complement strand
GGGATCCTAGATATAGTGAATGAATCATTAAACAATATGAACTTAAACATATATGAATGTATGAGCTGCTATGGAATGAAGAATATTGGTGAGACCATGTGTGATTTTGAAGCAGGCGTAATCGAGGGAGTACTAGAGGAGTTATATGGAAAGAATACAACCATTGAAAAATATTGTTGGGGTAAAGGAGATCATTTCTGCGGATTCGAAGTATATTTTGAATAAGGGAAAGGGATGAATCCTTGGTTTGGAGCAGTCTAATAATAAGGCCAGTTATAACATGTAATGGAAACTGTATAGGATGCCCTTGGACATCTTCTTCTATTGAAAGAAATATACTGCCTGTACAAATATTCAATAGATTATATAAGCTCATAAGAGACTATAGTTTTGATGAATCAATTATCTTATGTCCAAATCCATACCTACATCCAAAGATTAAATACTTTATCCATAAATTAAGAGATCTCTCAGGAAAAGTCTATGTCTTATTACCTATCAAACATGTTCGCAATCTTACTAAGGATCTCGTTAATGACATAGATGAATTTGTAATGGTAACTAGCAACTATATTGAATTATTTAATGAAGAAAAATATATAAAGGCATTATTAAGTCATGGTATCGAGAATTTCTCAATATATCTTGCACTAAAAACTATAGATATTAATATTGAAAATATATTGTCATCGATCAATATATGCCGTAAATATGGATTAAAGCTTAGGATAGGTGAAATTCCATATTCATACATATATGTTCTTGATCTTCAGAGATTCCTTATTGAAAGAGGCTATGAAGTCTCATTACCATACGGTTATCTCTATGGTTATAGAGCTTATACTGCATATATAGATGATTACAGAGTAACAATACTGACTAAGCCTTTAAGAGAGGAATGTAGAAAATTATACCTTGATTCAATAGGTAGACTATATAAGTGCCCATTCCTAAGCGAATACATAGATCTCACTAATGACACTATATCAATAGGTGTTATTAGAAAGATCATGTTCTCGGATTGCCCAATAAAATATAGATTACAAGACTACATACCAGCCATAAATATCTCACTTGTTACAACAGATGGGAAGATCATTCCAAAAGACATACTTGAACTACTCGAAGTACTTATGCATACAAAATCATTTAGAACAGCTTGTGAATTACTCGGCTATAAACCATCAACGTATATAGAGAAAATACATTCTCTTGAAAAAAGAATAGGTTTTAAACTAATTGTTACAAATAGGGGAGGCCATAAGAGAGGAATAACGCTATTAACTCCAGAAGCTTTGAGGCTATTAGAAAAATACAAGGTTATTAGAGAATATATTTCCAAGAAAATGTTTGAGGGTAAATACAGGAATTTCATTATATAATCTATATCGAACAATCTATACTTTACCGTGTTCTAATTTCTGAATACGATTCCCTTATTTCTATTATAAGATAACTTTATAAACTGAGGTGAACAGTAACGACTATGGCTTCTCCATTACATATTACAGGTAATATGGAGAATCTCGTTATATTCATTGATCCTGAGAGATGTATGGGATGTAGATCATGTGAATTGGCTTGTGCTATTGAACACTCATTGAGTAAGTTATTATATGGTGCTATCTTTGAAAAACCTTTGCCTAGACCTAGAATAAGAGTTGTAACAGTTGATAATCTATTGTATGTTCCAATGAGATGTCAGCATTGTAAGGATGCTCCATGTATGAATGTGTGTCCAACTAAAGCTTTGCAGAGAACACCTGAAGGATATGTTGTATTAAGTCCGGAAAAATGTATTGGTTGTATAATGTGTGTGCTTGCCTGTCCATTTGGCCATCCACGGTATAATCCTGATACAAAGACTATTATCAAATGTGATTTCTGTATTGATAGGATTAGAGAAGGTAGGTTACCAGCATGTGTAGAGGCTTGTCCAACAGGTGCATTGAGGTTTGGTAGACTAGAGGAATTCCTTGAGGAACTTAGTACTATGAAGGCTAAGGAATTAGTTAGTGGTAGACCTACAGCTCCTGGAATAGTAGTTGTAAAGCCTGTATCAGAAGTAACTCCTATACCTAAACCTCTAGATATTAAATCTAAATATTCTCCCGTCTCATGGGGGTGATCCTTCCTCATGTCTACTCGTTGGAAATATTTAAAGTATAAATTACCAGCTGAACAGGTCTCTATTACACCGGGTGTATCAAAACTTATTGAGAAAGCTGAAGAAGAGGGTATTTCTACTGTATGGCATAGATATCTTGAGCAGCAGCCACAGTGTGGCTTTGGTTTACTAGGTGTATGTTGTAGGAACTGTAATATGGGTCCATGCCGCATAGACCCATTTGGTTACGGCCCAACACGTGGTTCTTGTGGTGCTACAGCAGATACTATTGTAGCAAGGAATATCCTTAGAATGATTGCTGCTGGGGCAGCAGCACATAGTGATCATGCTAGAGACATAGTTAGAGTACTTAGACTAGTTACTGAGGGTAAGACTAAGGCTTACAAGATCACTGATTCTGAGAAGCTGAGAACTATAGCAACCGCTCTTGGCATTAAAGTTGAGAAGAGAAGTGATATAAATATCGCCAAGGATCTCATAAAGATTCTTGAGTCAGAGTTCGGTAAGCAGGATGAAGAGCCATTAGCTTTAGTAAAAGCATTAGCGCCAGCTAAGAGACTTAAGGTTTGGAGCAAATTTGGTGTAGTACCTCGTAATATCGATCGTGAAATATGTGAGTGTATGCATAGGACACATGTTGGTGTAGATGCTGATCCAGTTAGTTTATTACTCCATGGAGTACGTACAGCTCTAGCTGATGGATGGAGCGGCTCTATGATGGCTACCCTACTTAGCGATATATTGTTTGGCACTCCAAAGCCTCTGAAATCCTTTGCTAACTTCGGTGTATTGAGGGAGGATATGGTTAACATTGTTGTACATGGACATAACCCGGTATTGTCTATGAAGATTGTTGAGAAGGCCATGAGTAAGGAGATGCAGGAGTATGCTAAGAAGTTTGGAGCTAATGGAGTTAATGTTGTTGGTATGTGTTGTACGGGTAATGAGGTTCTAATGAGGCTTGGAGTACAGCCTGTAGGTAATTATTTGATGCAGGAACTAGTGATCATAACTGGTGCTGTAGAGGCAATGATTGTTGATTACCAATGTATATGGCCTGCATTAGCTGATGTCGCTGGATGTTATCATACAAAACTTATCACTACAGAGCCTAAGATGAAGATACCCGGCGCTATCCATATAGAGTTTGAGCCGGAACATGCTGATGAGATTGCTGAAAAGATCGTTAGAATAGCTATTGAGAACTATCCTAATAGGCCAAGAGATAGGGTGTTTATTCCGAAAGAGAAGATGGAGCTTATGGCTGGCTTTAGTGTTGAAGCTATTGTAGCTGCTTTAGGTGGAACACTAGATCCATTAATCAATGCATTACGTGATGGCACTATAAAGGGTATTGTAGGAGTTGTTGGATGTACTAATCCAAAGGTAAGACA
>CAZVWZ010000042.1:0-10768 GCA_964631195.1 uncultured Desulfurococcaceae archaeon | reverse complement strand
ATGACTCCTCCGACTAATCCGCGTACATAGTATTTCTGTAGAAGTGCATAGATGGCTAATGGAACGCTTATAGATAGCATTGCAGCTGCACTTAATAGGCTCCAATCAGGCTGGTATCTAGACCTCATAGTTGCTATAACCACTGTTGGAGGCAGTAGATCAGGGTTTTTAATGAATGTTAAGGCGAATAATAGGTCGTTCCATGTCCATAGGAATTGTAGTGCTACAACACTGCCTATTGCTGGTGCTGATACGGGTAGTATTATCTTAAAGAAGATCTGTGTATCAGTGAGTCCATCAATACGGGCAGCTTCTTCAAATTCCTTTGGCAGTGTGGCGAAGAAGTTTCTAAAGAATAATATTATCCATGGCAATGCAAATGCTGAGTGTACAAGCCATACACCATAATAAGTACTTAACAATCCAGTTCTACTATATAGCATGAATAATGGGATAAGTACTAGCTGGTGTGGAACTGATTGTAGGAAGACTATTGTTAAGAATAACATATTTTTAATTTTTGTAGAAAATCTTGAGAATACATATGCAGCCATAGCACCAGATATTAATGGGATGGCCGTAGACGGTATCGCTATCATAAAACCATTGATTAATGCCTGATATAATGGGATTTGAGCCTGGACACCATGCCACGCCTTTATGAAGTTCTCAAGAGTAATAGTTAATGGCTCCAGATTCCACCATCCACCAACGATCTCTCTATAGGGCCTTATAGCAGCCATTAATAATCCAATGATAGGCACTATCCATAGTAATGCTATTATCCATCCAAAGGAAGTCTTTATAATGATCTTTTTAAGGAAGTACCTTATTGTCATGTATGCTCAGCCCCAGCACCTCTTATGACCTTTCTTAACAGGATAAATGACGCTGTAAAGATCATTATTGCAAGTATAACAGCTATAGCCGATGCAATACCGTATTTGCCGTAGACGAAGTCTATATACATTCTATATGCTAGTACATCGGTTCCCGGCGGAGGACCTGCTTCACCACCCATTGCATATAGTATGTCGAATACCTTTAATGCCCATACTATGCTCATTAGGATAGCTACTGTTGTTGCTGGCTTAACCATGGGCCATATAACCCATCTTACTTTCTGGAAAAAGCTTAGTCCATCTATTTCAGCAGCTTCTATGAGTTCATGGGGTATGCTCTCAATAGCGGCTATGTATATGGTCATAGTGAATCCTATCCATACCCATATACTGCTAATAATTATTACGAATATAGACATGCTAATTGGTACTCCAAATATATGAATTGTTTTAAGAGAAAGCCATGGAACAGGCTCCTTTATAACCCCTATAGCCTGTAATAAAGCATTTACTATGCCTGCATGCGGATCGTATATGAATAAGAAAACAATACCTGCTACAACCTGGGGAATGACCATGCCAAGGAATATAGCTGACTTAATAGCTGTTGCTCCTAGAACATGCTCCCTAAGAAATAATGCAAGGAAGAAGCCAAATATGATCACTAGTGGAACCATTAATGCAACCCATAATAGGTTATTGATAAATGCTACCTTGTAAACAGTCTTCTGGGTAAGCGTAATATAGTTCTTAAGACCTACAAAGACAGGTGCACCAGCACCTCTCCATTCATGAAAACTTAGATAGAAAGTAAATACCATAGGATATAGGAGGAATATAGAGATTATAACGAGTGTGGGAAGTAGGAAAAATATTGTGAATTTACGTGTAAACCCGTACTTCAAGGGCCATCTAACCCTATATCACTATATCTTCTAGCTACCCCATAAACTCTGTGCTTCAGACTCTAGGTTCTCTAGAATCTGTTCATAGTTGTCTGGATTAGACCATAGCTCAAATAATGCATTCCAGAATGTTAACTGGAACTCACTATAATCAAAGTTATCATCTAGATCTGGTACTACTGTGTACTTATTTAGCCAATCAACGATCTTGGCATCAACAGGGTCATACGCGCTCTTAGGCACATCTTTATGAACAGCTAGATAACCCTTCCTCTTAACCATTTCTTCCTGGTATTCTGGGCCAGCAAGCCATTTGAGAAGCTCCTTAGCAGTATCTGGATGAGGAGCATTAGCTGGGGCAATAGCCCAGTCTCCACCAGCAACAATAGCTATTGAAACTCCATCCTTGATCTTTGGGAATAACATTAGGTCATAATCTGTTCCAGGCTGCTTATCATACTGATCCTGCATCATTAGGTTAAGCCAATTACCCATGAAATACATAGCTACTTCTCCATTAGCAAGTCTACCGATCTGCTCAGCCCAAGGCTCAGCAGTCGGTGTTGAACCGAAATAGCCTTTCTTAATAAGATCAGCTATTGTAGCAAATACCTCCTTTACCTGAGGATCAGTCCATGAGATCTGGTGATGCATTAACTTATATTGTAGATCAGGGCCTCCTATACGGAGAATAACTGCTTCAGTAAAGTCTGTTAATGGCCATTTATCCTGTCCACCAGCTGCTAATGGCTGTATTCCAGCATTCTTTATCTGTCCACATACTTGTAGAAATTCATCAGAAGTCATAATGCCTGATGAAGGTACTGAAATGCCTAGGTCTTGGAATACATGTACATTAAACCATATACCGGGCTTAGCCCATGCCTTAATAGGGACTGCATAGTATTTACCATCAGCCTTAACAACTTCTGAATAAGAATCTGGATTAATGACTTTATTCTTAAGATCTAATTCATCATATATCGGCGTTAAATCCATGAGCTTACCGTCTCTACCTAGTTCTCTTACGAAAGCAGGCCATGGAACAATAGCGACATCAAACTGTGGCGCGCCAGCAGCTAATTCTGTCTGGATAGCTGTTCTAATATCTGATTGCTGTACTATTCTGACCTTAATACCTGTTTTTTCCTCGAATACTTTGAGTGCAGCCGCAAAATTCTCTCCTTCAACACCGCCCCATTGACTATAAACAACTACTTCCTTAGGCTTTGCTGGTTGTTGTGATAGATACCACCATATTCCTATACCAGCGATTATTAGAATTACGACTATTACGGCTACTATTTTTAAAGATAAACCTTTTAAATACATGGTTTCCATCCAGATAAACTATTACTCTTAAGTGAAAAATGTAAGACTTACTTAATAAGTCTAACTATCCTATTTATTGTATAATCGAAAAGTAGATATATTATGATCTAGGTAGATAGTGTTTAGAGACTATATGGGAGGAAGGATTATATTTGGCTAAGGTTATTGTAAAGAATCTCCTCAAAATATTCGGTGGTAAAGTAAGGGCTGTAGACAATATTAGTCTAGAAATAAGTGATGGAGAATTCATGATCCTATTAGGGCCGAGTGGTAGTGGTAAAACAACGTTACTAAGGCTTATAGCCGGTCTAGAAGTACCGACTAGTGGAAAGATCTATATTGGAGATAAACTAGTTGCTTGCCCAGAGGAAAATGTATTTATCCCTCCAAAGGATCGAGATATTGCCATGGTTTTCCAAAACTATGCACTATACCCACATATGAAGGTATACGATAACATAGCATTACCCCTTAGAGTTAGAAAATTGTCTAAACAGGAAATAGATAAAAGAGTTCGTGAAGTATCTCAGAGACTACAGATAGAAAACCTACTTGACCGCTATCCTAGGCAATTAAGTGGTGGCCAGCAACAGCGTGTAGCGTTAGCAAGAGCTTTAGTACGTAATCCAAAGGCATTCTTATTTGATGAGCCATTAAGCAATCTAGATGCAAAGCTACGTATTATGGCTCGAGCATTTCTTAAAAAGCTTCAGAAAGAACTTGGAGTTACAGCAATATATGTAACACACGACCAGGCTGAGGCAATGGCTATGGCTGACCGTATAGCTATAATAAATTATGGTAAGCTACAGCAAGTAGGTAATCCATGGGAAGTATATTCAAGGCCTAGAAACAAGTTTGTAGCAGGCTTCATCGGCGAACCTCCAATGAACTTATTTGATGCAAGTCTAAAGGCGAGAGGAGGACAAATAGCTATTGTAACATCAGGTTTTGAAATATTATTACCGAAGGACTTATCCCAGATCCTTCAATCACATGCAGGAAAAGAAGTATATGCTGGAATAAGGCCTGGAGAACTTAGAGTATCTAAAAAGAAGGATCTGTTTGCTAAGAGAGACATTATAATCGAAGGTAGTGTTGTAGTAAGTGAGCCCATGGGCGATAGACAATATGTTCTATTAGATATAAATGGTGTTAATCTAAAGGGTATTGCTGATATAAGGGAATATCTTGGATTAGGCGATCAAGTATTCATAGGTTTTGATCCTTATTCAATATACTTATTTGATAAGAAAACAGAGATCTCAATAATAGACTATGAAGCGCTTGAAAAGATAAAGCAAAAAGAAGAGACTTAGATAACCTCTATTTCAAGATAACGTGCTTCAACATCTTCAATAGAAGAGCCCAGACCACCAATACTCAATATCTTACCATCAACGTCAATGAATAGAGTTCTAATACTATCATCACTCGTTCTCTTAACTCCAGTTATAAATCCATTGAGCTCAATAGGCTTAAATTCACCAACAGTATATCCAATTATTTTCGCCTTTACCTTAAGATTTGATTTAAGAGCTTCTTCAACAAGATCTAATACTAGCCAGTGATGACTAGATTTAATTCTTAAACCCGGCTTAACGCCAAATTCCTTGATCTTCTTACCTTTTCTCCAATATCCAAAGTAATATGCTTCATTAATTATACGTACAAGCTCCATCTCATTAGAGTAGATAGAATATCCCTCACCTAGTATGACTATATTTGATAGATCGGTTTCAAATAGATTCAATATACCTGTTGGGAGAACTCTAATCTCAATATTATTTATTCCAAGAAACTTATCATAACTGCTTATCTCATTAGGTTTTGCAATGACGGTTACACCGAATAGAACATCCTTTTTAATCTTAAACGTTTTTATAAAGGTATTAGCAAGTCTATCAAATATCTCTTTATTACATGAGATGAAACCACTTGTTTTCATATTCTTTATAAGTGATCTCATTCTCTCGATACTAGTCTCTAGACTATGTGTAATCCATATCATAGGCCCTGTCTTAACCTGCTTAGACTTATACATTGAAGATAGAATACTTATGACCTTCATATTAATATTATTAATCTCCTCTATATACTTACTAACATACCTATTCAATCCAATAGCTGGCGGTAATGCACGGTATTTCCTAGGCCTACCGACCTTAACCTCAATAAGACCTTTTAAAATAAGTGATTCAAGGACATCATATATTCTCGGTAATGGAATACCTGCTTTAGAAGCTATACGTGGAGCATCACTCTCCCCGATCTCAATGAGCGTGATATATGCTTTTGCTTCATAACCTTTTATACCAATAAACTCGAGAAACCTTAATATAGTACTCATATTCTCCATAAGTAGCACCACTATAAATTTTACATACACAAATAAGTAATAAATTAATCGAAACACTGATATATTTGTATCTAGTGATATTAGTTTAAAGAATGTATAAAAAATAATACTTCTATTTGGTAGATAGTAGATGATCATAAACAATTTACCGTATAGAAAAATAGATCAGTATAGAGCTATTGTAGGCCATGAGGAAATCGAGAAAATAATGATGGTTTCTGAGGAATTAAAGAATATAAGTATAACACATGTTAACTCAACGGCATTCGGAGGAGGAGTAGCCGAGATCCTATATAGCCTGGTTCCATTAATGAATAGTATCGGTATAAAGACTGTTTGGGAAGTAATTGAAGCTCCTCTTGAATTCTTTAATGTCACTAAAAAGATCCATAATTCTCTCCAGGGTGCAGAAACTAATTTATCTAAGGATGAAATAGAACTCTATCTCAAAGTTAATGAAGATAATGCACTAAATAGGTTAAAATTAGAGACAACACATATCATAGTCCACGATCCACAGCCTCTTGGAATTAGGAAGTTTCTAGGCAATGATAGGAAATGGATCTGGAGATGCCATATTGATCTAAGTAGGCCTCATCAGTCTACATGGAACTTGATTTCTAGACTACTAAGAGGATACCATGCTTCAATATATCATTTAAAGGAATATGTCCATCCAGAGGCTCCAACAAAGATCAAGTATATTATGCCTCCTTCAATAGATCCTCTAAGTGATAAGAATAGAGAATTATCATGGAGTGAAATAGACAAGATTTTAAATAAGTTTGGAATTGATCCTGAGAAACCCATTATTATACAGGTAGCTAGATTTGATCCATGGAAGGACCCTATTGGAGCTATTGATACATATAGGATTGTTAAAAGAAGGATTCCCAATGTACAACTATTATTAGTAGCGAGTATGGCCCATGATGATCCTGAGGGATGGATTTACTTTGAGAAAACTATTAGGCATGCTGGTGAGGATCCAGATATATATTTTCTAACAAATCTTATTGGAGTAGGTGCTAAGGAGGTTAATGCTTTTCAAAGAGCTTCTACAGTAGCTTTACAATTATCTATTAGAGAAGGATTTGGCCTAGCTGTTACAGAGGCTATGTGGAAAAAGAAGCCTGTTATTGCAAGACCTTCTGGAGGCATAAAATTACAAGTAATCGATGGTGTTAATGGATACCTTGTTCAAAGTATAGAAGATGCTGCAGAGAAGATTATACATTTGGTCAAAAACAAGGATCTGAGGGAGAGAATGGGAGAAAATGCATATAGGCATGTCTTAAAAAACTTCATTATTACAGGACATTTAGAGAAATACCTTAATTTATTCAAGATTTTAACTGAAAAATAATATGGCCTAATATATTCTTCCCTTATCAAGGAACCCATAAAGTGCTGAAAGATCAATCTCTCCTATTCCAACCATATAGTCTCCAGCTCCATAACTTATTAAGTATGTATCGTTGGCTCTCCATAATCCACATGGAAATATAGTATATGGTCTATCACCAAATACTTCATACATGTATTTAGGCTCCATAATATACGACGGCGTAATAGCTGTTACAACTATTTCATCCCTCTTTAATTCAAGTTCTAGAGCAAACATTCTATAGGCCTTAATCTCTGTATCAACTGCATGGACGAGTACTATAACTTTATCCCTCCCCATAATAATCGGGGGTGTAGCCCATCCAATCTTCTCTTCAAACTTTGAAGGCCTCAATATCTCAACAGTATCCTTAACAATTATTTCCCTTGGATATTCAGTATCTATGCTTAGCAAATCCTTATCACTATCGATCTTACTAATTGTTAGGTAGAATGATTCGTCATCCATATGTGGTCTATGGAATAGATAATATATTCCATTATGTTTTACTAAGAAAGCATCTTTATCACTAATAATATGTCCACGGAGCTCCATTGGAAACTTATATACATGTATCTTCCTCCATCCATTAGTACGAGACCTAATTGCAGTGACAGGTAAAGTACGTTCTACCCTAACTGCAGGATTATAGTAGTTTACTGTTCGACCAGTATATGTCATAAGATACTTATTATCAATGAGATATACTCTTGGATCTTCAGTGCCCCAGATATCATATTTTGTCGATGGATAGACGACTATTTGAGCTGAATAATGATTTATATTAGCATTACCTGAATACAGATCGTTTAATGGAACATTCATTTCTACAATAGCTGATACATATAGAAAGTATCCAAGGATTATACGAGCATAGATCTTTGCATAATCTCCTTCAACAATAATAGCTGGGTTAAAGACAGCTGCTGAATTAATTATTGGATAATTGTTTATAAAAACTCGATTATTAGATATTACAGCTAATCTCTTCACAATATCTTCTGTATCAAAAACACGTTTCTCCATAGCATCGTACATGCCTATTGCTTGATGGAATATATGGGAGTATCTATATTCCTGCTCCATGAGGCATCCATAGCCTCCGCATTACTAAAAATGTACTCCGCGAGTCCTAGATTATAAAACATGTGTTAGGAAAGGCTAACCAGTTTATAAATAATAGATACAGTTGCTTATCTACCAAATAAATTATAGGGATTTCCATGCTATTATATATGCAGTACTATAACATATAGTAGTGTGATTATTTTGGCAAGGATCTTAAATAAAGAACAACTATTAGGTTATGGAGATATTGAGGTTAAGGAATTATTGCTAGACCTACTATTGAAGAGCTTAGAAGATGTTGATCCATATAAGGCTATTAAGAAAGTAATTAGTAGAGGTAACAAATCGATTAAGGTCGGAGGTAAAACATTACATGTACATGGTAAGATCTATGTTCTAGGCCTTGGGAAAGCATCTTGTAGTATGGCTAAAGCTATTGAGGAGATCTTGGGAGATCTTATAGAAGATGGAGTAGTTGTAACAAAGTATGGATATAGTATTCCCTTAGAAAAGATTAGAGTTATAGAGGCAGGGCATCCCATACCTGATGTTAATAGTTTAAAAGCAGGTTATGAAGCATTTAAATTATTTAAAAGAATAAGTGAAAATGATCTCTTAATAGTCTTAATTAGTGGCGGAGGCTCTGCATTACTTGTATATCCAGTAGATAATATTAGTCTGGAAGATCTCATTAAAACAAATGATCTTCTAATAAAGAGTGGGGCAAATATTCATGAGATCAATATTGTTAGAAAACATATATCTAGAATAAAGGGAGGCGGTATTGTAAAACTATGTAAAGGCAGGATACTATCATTAATAGTATCTGATGTAGTTGGAGATCGTGTTGAAGACATTGCTTCTGGACCTACCTCAGCTGATACATCTAGTTTTATCGATGCTTATAAGATCTTGAAAAATTATGGTTTATGGGATAAGTTGCCTATGAGTATTAGAAAATATATTAATAAAGGGCTTAGTAAAGAAGCTGAAGAAACATTAAAGGAGTTGCCAAATAGGGTATATAATGTAATTATTGCTAGTAATGAAATTGCATGTAAAACTATATATAAAGAGGCTCTGAGGAGAGGCTATAGAGCTTACATATTGACTACGACGCTTGAAGGAGAGGCAAAGGATACTGCTTTAGCAATAGGATCTATTGTCCAGGAAATATATCGTTTTAATAGACCATTTAAGAAACCTGTTATCTTAATTGCTGGTGGTGAGACAACAGTTACAATTCATGGAAAACATGGTATGGGAGGACCTAATCAAGAATTTGCATTATCCATTACACGCAAGATAGCTGGTCTCCGAGGCACTGCTGTATTAGCCGTTGATACTGATGGTACTGATGGACCTACAGATGCAGCTGGAGGTCTTGTAGATAGTTATTCACTTGATAAATTAAATAATGCAGGTATCGACATTGGGACTGTACTAAATAAGCATGATACATACAATGCTTTGAAAAAGATAAACTCGCTTGTACTAACAGGACCTACAATGACTAATGTTAACTCATTATTTATAATTGGAATTACTACATCTTCGCAATAAATATTATTAATTAAATGTTATCTTTCAGTGACGCCTTAACCTTATATATTATACACTGTTTACTAATCATGAGGGAATGCTAATGAAGTGTATGGAGGCATATAATTGGATTGATGAATTCTTTATTGAGAAAGGTCATTTATTTCTGAAGATACTTAACTCTAGATGGGATAGTGCATGGAAAGTAGTTGATGACCTTGTTGACTTCCTTAGGAGCTATGGAATTGGTAAATGGGCTAGAATACTTGATCTAGGATGCGGTAATGGTAGATTCTCTATAGCACTTGCAAGTCGAGGTTATAGAGTTATTGGTATAGATATATCTCCAATCTACATAGCTGATGCATGGAGAAAAGCTGGGATATACGGTGTTCTTGACAGAGTTAGTTTTCAAGTAGGTAACGTACTTGATATCGATAGATTCTTTCCAAGAGGATATTTTGACTCAACATTACTTATATGGACAACAATTATTGGATATTATGGTAGTAAGGAATACGATCGCAGGATACTTGAGAAGATCAGGAGTGTGACAAGGGATAATGGATACTTATTTATTCTATGGACAACTAACTATGATCTTATTTCAACCAGGAAAAGCATGTGCGGCATATCTAATTACATTGATGATATTGACGAAGAGTTTGTTCTAGTTGAAAAACCATCATTTGATCATGTAAAGGCTATTTTGGAGAGTACATGGATATTTTATAGGAAGAGAGACCGTGATCTAATATATTTTGATGAAGTAAAGATAAAGCTTAAACTATATACATTACATGAAATAGTTGAACTTGCTGAGAAAAGTGGATGGAAATTAGAAGCAGCATATCATGGTATTAAAGATAAATCACCATATAAACCAGGTAAAAGTGGTTTTAACATAGTTTTTAAGGCTATATAGATACTTTGAATAAAGGGATGATATTTATAGAATTTTAAATGATTCATATAACATATGAAAGATATTTATTTGCAAGTAAATTTATATAAAACCAGCATTATTATACTTAGAGGTGTAATTATTGTATAGTAGAATATTAGCGTTCCTTCTTATAATTATACTAGTATTAATTATGCCAATTACAGTATCTCAACCCTTATCAACCACCGAGCCTCTATGGTTTTATCCAATGCCAGCTTATGATATTGCCATATCAAATGACGGTACTATGGTCGCTGTAGCATCTATTGGTGTCCATGTATATAATAAGGATGGAGATCTATTATGGCACTGGCCTGCCGACTCAAGTGTTAATGTAACTTCAATAGATATGACTGGCGATGGAGATGTTATTGTTGCCGCTATATA
>CAZVWZ010000041.1:0-10788 GCA_964631195.1 uncultured Desulfurococcaceae archaeon | reverse complement strand
GAATCTGAAGAAATTATTAGAGCTAAAGCAGTAAAGTTGATACTAGAAGGTAAAGCCGAGGATGCTATAAGACTATTATCTCAATACTATAAGATAGTAGCGCCAAATATAAGGATCGGTTTACCTAGGGGACATAGGAATGTATATGCATGCTATATTCCTGGTAAAAAGACTATCTATATAAGGTCTTCAAGAGAATATAGAGATCCATATATTGTATTACATGAATATTATCATCACCTAAGGTCATTTTCTGGAAAACATAGAGGTACAGAGAAATATGCTAATAAATATGCTCTTGAATCAATAAAGTTCTATATAAGGTATATGAAGTTAATTGAGGAGTCAGTATAGATCAGGTGCTCATAAGGAATTAGAATATTTATTCTGCGTATATAAATGATTCACTTGCTGATTCTAGTGTTTTAAACATTTTCTCAGCATTGGCTCCATAAATTGGTGGTAATCTCCTAGGCTCTGGTATTTCTTCTCCTGGCTTTAATGCTCCGCGAGCAATTAATTCATTCCTTATTCTCTCCTTTAATTCATCATCAGCAAGTATACTATGGTATATTGTTGATAGACTAGATTTTAACATTTGGGGTATGTGTTCATCGCTTCTTTCCTCATGTATATGTGGGTTTCTAGGCTCGATCTGATAGATCTCTATAGCTTTCTTAGCAACATCCTTAAACCTTGGCGTCTTTATACCTCCATATTCCTCAAGCATATAGACTAGTTCATATGGTTCTATAGAGAATTCTCCAGCATAACCTATTCTCTCAGCAAGCTTAAGCGTCATAGCATGTTCACCTGCATTACTTGTCTTGATAATACCTGTCTCGAACCTTGTTATTCTAGCTATTAATAAATTCATGTATTTATTAGTGATCTCGCTTACCCGGCCTCGTCTACGGAAATAAAATCTCCTACCAACAAATTTTGTTTTAAACGGCCAACATATACGTACCATAGTATATGGTGATCTAGCCATATAGAATCCAGCTGAATATACATCAACATATTCATTGACCGCGCCGGGGATATAGTTATCAGAATCTATAAATCCAACATATTCTCTACCAAGAGCCTTAGCAAGTAACAATCCAAGAACCATGCCCTCACCCTTACCATCACGTACAAGACCATCTTTGCCAAGGAGATATGGATAACCAGCTTCCGTTAAAGCATCGCTCCAAATGGGATCTTTCTGGTGGATCATTAGGAATGGCCTCTTCGTTAAACGGTAGTAATGGAATACAGTATCCATTTCAATACGATAATGATCAACCATATTACGACTACTATTAGACACTATGATCACAAACGACTCATGAGGAATACCGCTTAAAACACCCTCTAATACCCTAGGATTCTCATTCTTAACAGGCACTATAATCGTCATCTTAGACTCAAGCTCCTCGAGCTCATATCTACCAACATTAATAATACCAGGCATATCAGAAGTAGGACCGCCGGACTTGCCTCCTGTAAGTTCTAAAACCTTCTGAACACCATAGACCCTTAAAGCCCCTATCCTCTCCATATACCTAGGCATCTCAATCCTCATATCAGATCACCCATAAAGAATATAATGATCCCGGACAGCTTTATCCAAGAATATTTAATACATAGTCTCATTATTAAATAATACCTACAAGACTATAGTCTACTAGGAACAATCCTGCTATCACTACTTATAATAATTTTCTGATCAGTATTTTATAGAAAGAAATAGCTAGTTTAAGAAGACTAGCCAATGTAAAAATTAAAAGTTCAAAAATAAATAGATTATGGTGGTTAAATGGCAAGTAATACATTAGTAGTAATTTCGCAATTATTATTTTTGGCTTTTGGAATATTTTACCTAGTTTTCGGCCTCACATTCATTATAGGAGCTCCAAGCCACATAAAATTAATAGGATTACTATTGCTTGCAGTATCTTCTATATACTTAATACTAATTTTCTACCTGCAAAAGATAAAACAACTTATAAATCAAGGAAAATATGAAAAAGCAAAGGGTCGGCTTATGCCATTAATAATATTAGGCTTCATAACATCAATACTATTAGGCTTAGTACTTTTGATCACATATTTTGAAATTGATAAAGAAAAAAGAACTAAAATAAAACTTCCTCCACCGCCTTCTCTTTAATGTAAATATTATACTAAATAATGTAATATATAGGATAGAAATATTGGTTTAAACTTATAATATTAAATCTTGGTGGAAGAATGTCGTTTAAGGAAGTAGAAATTATTAAGAAGAGAGCATATTCTTTCCTACGTAATGCAGAGAGGCTGATTGAAGAGGGAGAATATGATCTAGGTATGTTCAATTTGGAGCAATATTGCCAATTAATTCTAAAGTATAAGTTGCTAGTTAAGAAGGGATCTTATCCTAGAACACATTCTTTAAGGAGACTTATTAGAGAATTAGGTGAATTTAATGAATCCATACTTGTACTTATAAATGATATTAAAAATCTACATTATATAGCGAGGCTTGAGGAGGCATATATTGCATCACGTTATCTTCCTACAATTTATGAGGAGATGGAGACAAGGGATCTGTCCAGATTTGTGAAAGAGGTGTTTAAACCTATTGTCGAAGCCATATGAGTATAGAGTATATGGTCTATTGGAGAATTATAAGAAAGTTCTTAAAAAAGTCAAGGAAATAGTACATAGCATAGACCCGGTTGCCGAAATATATGTATTTGGATCTGTTGTCCGTGGAGAATTCACTGGTGCTAGTGATATCGATGTTCTTATAATAACAAATAATATTGAGAAAAAATATGAAATAATGGTACATGTCTATAAAAATGTTGAGGCACCTATAGAACTACATATTGTTACTCCTGACATGTATAGAAGATGGTATAAGAGATTCATAGATGAGAAGGAACTAGTAAAGATCTGATACGCGCTCCTAATAATAGGTTAGACATGGGTAATATTTTATCTAAGGCTTTTATAGTATTCAACTAACCTTTCAGTTAATGATAACATATGTTCAATCTCTTCAGTAGAAGCAAGATAGAGATCATTATTATATTTTATCATCATATTATCCAATAAGCTATATATCTCATTCAAAGTCTCAGTATTATTACGTAGCTTAATAATCATGTCTGCTGGCATGTCAGTCACTACGTCAGCAGTAAAGATAAAGATATTATCAAATACTACATGTAATTTCCAGAATTTCGTATCATCTGTATATTCATATAGTTTTAAGTATATTGAAGACAATGTATGGGAATTATCGATTATAGTATATACTGATAATCTAATACTATCTACCGTACCATTATTTTCTAACAGGTATAGCGTTAAACTCATGCCGCTATTCAAATTCAATAGATTATAAGAAGCTATTTGCTTAAAACTATTTAAGATACTCTTCTTTTCCTCTGTAAAGACACTGTTTTGATAAATAATTATAGATGTAAGAATTACTATGACAAGTAATATAGATATAACGTATGTCCTAATACTTAATGCCTTCAAAACATTTCACCTTACTGTATTTATTTATCATATTTATTGTAAGATAGCGAGAATAAAACACTACTCTATGGAACCTATTCTTCTAAATAGATCTCTTTAATACTAATGAGTTTTCTTAGTTCATTTTTAATTAAGTTTATCTTTTCCATAACCTCCACTACTGATTTACCCTCTATTGTTATTGATAGCCTAACTGGTTTTTCAGCATGTGTTTTAAAGTATATAGATGGATATTTTTGCCTCAATAAATTAATTTTCTCATTAACTTCAGCTTCAATCACATGGTTTGTCAGTACAATAATTGTCTTGACATATCTCCCAGCTAATCTTTGGAGCATGGGCTCTACATAGTCTTTATAAATAGCCTTCATTTCTGCTGGTACACCAGGTAGTATAAAGATATGCTTTTTATCCAATGATAAATAGATGCCCGGTGATATCCCGACTCTATTATATAGAGGCTTGCCTCCTCTAGGTATATATGCTGCCTTAATGAACCGTCCAATGTCTCTGCCACCTATTCTCCTTCGGATCATGTCCATTGCCTCACTATTTAGTTCAAGACCTAAATCAAGTGAATTAGCTACTGAAGAGAGTGTAATGTCATCATCTGTGAAACCAAGTCCGCCAGTCACAATTACTATGTCTCCTAGTTTAAGCGATTGCTTCATTACATCACTTATCTCCATAGGATCATCGGGCACCGCTACAATTCTCCTTACATTAATACCTATTTTAGTTAATTGTTTAGATAGCCAATGTGAATTCGTATCCTGTATTATCCCTTTGAGGATCTCTGTTCCAACTACAACTATAGTGGCCTTAAGATCATCCTTCAAATCTCTCTCCTCCAATTCTGATACTTAGCCTCCATAGTGTTTTAATTCTCTCAACTCCACCTATGTCATCTATAATCTTAGCCACTTGTCTTGGAACAAGACTCCTCCAGTCACCATCCTCAGCTATTAATTTTCTGACAATACTACCATTTATTCCCGGTAGTAGTGGCGTCTCTCTAGCCTCTAACCCGTATTCTTTAAATAGAAGCCGTACAAACCTATTATTACTATAGACAACATCTACTCTAGGAACATAATTTAGTACATGGCGAGGCCATTCAAAGTTACTCGGCACATTATCTACTGGAATAATATAGACTCTATCATAGAATTCTCTAACACCAGCCTTTATCATCTCAATCCTCTCACCAGCCGTAAATGGATTTTCAACAGTATAACTATACTGTGCAGCAGCGACAACAATAACAACTTCATCAACTTCGCTAAGAATATGCTTCAAACCATGTAAATGACCATTATGAAACGGTTGAAACCTACCTATAAAAAGAGCTCTTTTCAATGCCTATCACCATAATCGATAGTGATTTACTATATTTCATAACTCTGCATATTAACTTCATAATATTCCTAAATAAACTGTATTCTCTGCATTCCTGAAGTTACACCTTTACATATAAGTGTAATAGATCCTTTAATCTCCTTGAACTAGACAATCCATTGATATAATTCAATTTAAATAGATCACATAGTTGCACCTATGCATGAACTTCTGTCTGATTTTTAGACAATTACGTTCAAGAGCCTAGTATTATGTATGTTCAGGGCTAATATACTAAATGGTGTATGTGGAAATGCTAGGATTCAGGCCATTGGGATTAATAGTAATTATAGTTATCTTATCTATTGTAGTGTCTTATCAGCTTATGGGGCCTATGTATGAGCCTAATATTGTTGTATCTGCTAAGCCTTTAGATGCATATACATTGTTTACACTAGATCTTCTTGAGAAAATGGATTTTGGTAAGAAGAATAATGTTGTATCTCCACTAAGCATCTACATAGCATTATTAATGCTTACAGAAGGATCTAGTGGAGACACTAAGGAGGAATTATTCAATGCCTTACATATAGCTTCATTAAATGACTCACGTACATGGTTTAATAATCTACTTAGGGATATATCGAATGTTAAAGAGCCTGCGAAAACAAGTATCGCTAATAGTATATGGGTGCAAAAGGAGTTCCCTATAAATAATGACTATATTAGTATATTAAAGAAGTACTATTCTGCTGAATCACGGCTTGTTAATTTCCAGGAGAATCCATTTTCGGCGGCTAAAGCAATTAATGAATGGGTCAAGAATAAGACTTATGGGCTCATTAAGAAGATAATTGACCCTGGAAGTATAGATGAATCGACTAGGATAGTACTAGTAAATACTATATACTTCTATTCAGAGTGGTCAAAGCCTTTTAAGAAAATAGTACCGGGAGAATTCTATAGCAGTAGAGGAACTCTAGATATTGACTATATGAAGGGAGTCATTGATATTCATTTACTCGATACATTCGAGTATTTAGCAATAGCAATAGGTTACGAAGGAACAGATATAAAATTCCTTGTAATAATGCCTAAGGACGGCGATCTTGAGAAATTCACTAATAATCTGAGTAAGGATAAACTATTAAAGATATTCAATGATCTCCTCTCATCCGAAGAAGTATCTGTTGAACTATATCTTCCGAGATTCGAGATAGATAGTGGTATTATAAGTTTTAAGAGTATTCTACAGGATATGGGTATTAAAAAGGTCTTCATTCCAGGGATAGCAGATCTGAGTTTCATGGTAAAGGATGGAGATAAAATACTATATATTAAGGATGTTTTTCATAGAGCAAGGATTAAAGTAGATCTTAAAGGTACTGAAGCTGCAGCAGCTACTGCGATAATTGGGGAATTAAGTGCTGTGATAGAAGTTCCTAAGACTATAAAGATTGATAAACCGTTCATGTTCTTCCTGGTAGAGCCTGATAATAATGCTATATTATTTGCGGGAAGTATTGTTCACCCTTCGGATCTAGAATGATTGAATTGGCAGGATAAATAGTATGAATATATTAAAATACTAGGTACTTGAGAAAGTATTAGTATGATGCTTTATACTTCTATATACATATAATAAGTACTGGTATAATGGGTGCAGTAGTTATGAATTATTTGCTGAAGGATAATGGGTCTTGGGACAGGTTTGTTGTAATCACCGATCTTGATGGGTGTTTGTTGGATCCAGTTACTTATGACTATGGCGAAGCCTTAGATAAGATTTATATGTTGCAGAAAATGGATATACCCATTGTCTTTTGTTCCACTAAGACTCGTGTTGAACAGGAATATTTTAGGAGTAGATTGGGGATCAAGGATCCATTTATTGTTGAGAATGGTGCTGCGATATTTATTCCTATTAATTATTTTAGAAATGTAAAGATTGATTACCATAAAGTACTTGAGTACTATCAAGTTATTGAGTACGGGCTTCCAACTAGAGAGATCATTAGGAGAATAAGTGATTTAATCAGCAATTATAAGGAGTATATTAGGCTTTTACATAGAATGAGTATTGAAGAGATTATGGCAATAACTGGTCTACCTAGTGAACAAGCAGGATTAGCAAGGATTAGAGATTATAGCCTCGTATTTTATCCACTCGATCATTATAGGGCTAATGAGTTTATTGAGAGGATCAAAGCACGTGGATTACGTGTTATAACTGGTGGAGGCATACTATATACTATAACAGGGGATCATGATAAGGGTGTTGCTACAAGGAAGATTATAGAGCTGTATAGAAGCTTGTATGGTGAGGTAATATTTATAGGTATTGGTGATAGCCCAATAGATGTTCCCATGCTTAAGGCTGTTGATATACCAGTTATACTTGGTGCTAGAATAGATCCTGTTAAACATGGGCTTATAGATAATGAGAATCTGGTCATAGTTGATCGTAGGGGACCAGTAGGGTGGAGTAGAGCTTTAGAAATCATATTTAAGACCTAATTAGTGTCTCCTTACCCTAATATATAGTATTGTTGCTCCAAGTCCTCCAATTAATAGTATAAGTACAAGTAAAGGTATCCAATCCCGATACCCTATGGCTTCACCTATTGTCTCTACTAAGGTTCTATTGTCATGTAATGTTGTTGTCCCTACGGACTGCGTTGTCTTATTATCTGCTGGAGTATGTGTTAATGGTTTCTCTAGGAATAGTTTAATAGTAATGTTTCCCTCTAAAATAGCCTTTAGATACCATGGTTCAATAGATATATGCTCTAGATACGTTATACCAGATAGGTTTAGGGAATTACCCAGTGAATCCATTGCAATTAGATTGTATCCATTATATCTATAGGATATGTTGAATGAGTATGTGTATAGGTAGTTATTGAATCCTCCAGGTGAGACTCTAATTAGTGCTCTATAGTCATCTAGGTCTACATGTAATCTCCGATCAGTTAATTCTATGGTTATACATTTACCCTCAATATAATGGATCCTATACCCATGATTTATTTCCTCTACATCTGGGGAACCAGATACATAGAACACCATAAATCCGGGTTCACTATACCTCCACCAGTTACTACCTTCAAAAACCCGTAATGGTGAATAGATCTTTTTACCAATATAGTCTATGAATAATCTTAATGTGTTTATATTAGGATCAAATACTATTGCTAATGAGCTAGAGATGTAGGCGTAGTATGTTCTTTTCCCAAAATTATATGTTTCGTGCCCGTACGAACCATTATACCAGTCTCTTGTCACCCTGGATACTAGGTATGAATCTATTGTCCAGTATAGGTTTGAGTTAATCCATGTATTGTAGAATGGCCCATACTGCCATTCAGCCAGCAATAGTGTTGTCCATGCATAGTCTAAAATCCATTTAAGCTCTTCATTATCTCCTAAGGTGTTCTCTAGCAATAGGATCTCTTTTCTAGTGTCACTAAATACTTTTTGGAGATCATATGCTATTGAGCTATTATACCATCTATACCAGTCCCTACCAAACATCTCCTCATACTCACGATAGGCTCCAATTACATTATAGTTTGCAGGAGTCAGCTTGTCACGATATATATCTAGATACTCTGATAGCGTTACAAATCTTATCCAGCTCACATTAGCTAGTGAAGAAATTACCTCATAGCTAAGCCCAAACTCAGCATCATCACCATAGACTACAATAGGTGGTATAGGCTTATCCCTTGTAGCTGATAGTATATTCCATAAATATTCCTTAATATCATCAATGGATCCAGCGTCACGGAAGTGATATCTCATAAACTCAGATATATGGTATACCACAATCTCATGGCCTTTCTCATCACATGCTATATGTGGATAGTAGACCTCGTATGGATCGAGATCAGGGTTTCCCCTCCAGAAAACATTATCATCTATTAATGTATACTCAAAACCCAGTTCATCAATAAGTCCTATAAGATCATGTGTCCACTGCCGATCCTCTTGCCAAATTCCTCTTGGACTAGTATTGAAGAGGGTCTTGATCAATTTATTCTCATACTCAACATGTTTTACAACATCACTCCATGGAAGATACTGTATTGGGATCTGTCCATATGTGATACCAAGGATCTCTATAGATCCCTTCTCTACACCCTCTCTAATATTCTCTATAATCTCCGGTGCACTAGCCATTAGTGAATGTAGTGTTGGGCCAGTAATGTCTATTGTAAGCTTAAAACTAGGGATCTCATGGACAAGCATTGATTCTGGATAGAATACCATATAGGCGTTTCTACCATAGATATTTATTTTTCTTATATCTTCCAGTAACTGGTTCATATGGATAACAACAGCTATGTAGACTATATCTTCACGATCAATTATATTCAATGTACTGCTATTATAAGGTACGGGATATATGTAGACTAAGTAGATTAAGAGCAGTAGCAGTATAGATAATGTGGAAATCCTCATATTTACCATCTTAACCACAATATCTTAGTGTATGGGCTTACTACCTATTTATTATTGCTTATCCACAGTAGTATTATGATCAATAATATTGTTGGAACCATGATTAAATATATGGCTCATATACTGGTTGTAGAACACCAAATTCTATCTCAATAACTACTGGAATACCATATTTAATAACTATTACTACATAGCTATAGTTTCCAAGAGCTTCAACAATAGTACCTTAGTAAATGATGAAGCTTGTTGCTATGGAAGTAATAGTGATTATCATCACATTAGCAGGTATGTTCCTAGCACTTCTAAAGATGAAAAAGTAAAAATATCTCTCTTTTTCATAAATACATCATAGGAATAGAAAGAAAAGAGTTATATGTAAGGGAAAAATACTCATCTAACAACACGAGCCATAGTCATAGCCATAACGGCTTTCTGTACATGTAGACGGTTCTCAGCCTCCTCGAAATAGAGGCTCTTCTCATAACTGTCTAGTACTTCATCAGTAACCTCTTGTCCACGATCAGCTGGTCCACAGTGCATATAGAATGGCTTACCAGCCTTCTCAAGACGCTCCATAGTGACTATCCAGTCCTTGAACTTAGCCTGGTACTCCTTAGCCTCAGCCTCATGGACTTTGCCGTCACTACTGAATGGTGGGAAGAATGCCTTTGGACTCCATGCCTTTGGATAAACAAATGTTGCTCCCTCGAATGCCTCATCCATGTCATGAGTTATCTTAAACTCTGCACCCCAATGCTCAGTATACTGTTTAACCTGGTTGATAATGGGATCTAATAACTCAAAGCCTGGTGGATGAGCTATATAGACATCTGCACCAAGCATTGCAGCCATCAATGCTACACTCTGTGGTACAGCTAACGGCTTTAATCCACCACTATATGCATAGCTTACGACAAACTTCTTACCATGTAAGTCCTTTGGCCATCCAAGAGCTTCTAATGCTGCTTGGGCATCAGCTAGTGCTTGGAATGGATGATACAGGTCATCCTCCATATTAAGTACTGGTACACTACTCCACTTTGCAAACTCTTCTATAATATGATGCCCACGGCCAATAATCCACTTAGCCGGCTTACCATAGATACGTATAGCTATACCGTCGCCATAACGGCTTAATACACGTGCTACATCACGTATAGCCTCAGTCTGGTAAGGAATCATGTCCTCTGGTAGTGTCGGTGCATATACTTGGTCAGGGCTTATGAATATTCCCAGGCCTCCAAGCTGATATATACCGGTCTGGAAACTATTTCTTGTACGTAGACTCTTGTTGTAGAAAATAAGATATAGTGTCTTACCCTTTAGATATGGTGTCTCGGCACCCATGTGGAACTTCTGCTTCAGATCCCTGGCAGCCTCTAGTACCTTGAATATATTATCTATACCATAGTCGATATTGCGTAGCCAGTGCTTACCTGAGAAATAGCCTACATACCATGGCAGATC
>CAZVWZ010000040.1:9343-10820 GCA_964631195.1 uncultured Desulfurococcaceae archaeon | reverse complement strand
AGCCCAGTTAATCTTATGACTGATTCTAGATATGGTTCATTATATATTAAGGATATTGTAGCTGGTGTTATATAGTATTTTATGACTAATCCGCCAAATACACCGAGCAATATACATGCGATGGAGAGAACTGTTAATGGAAAGTATGTTACATAGCTAAATGTTTTCTTAACATAAGTTCTAGTTGGAGGCTTAATACAGATCTCATAAAATACCTTTAGATAAGAGATCATCCCAACAATATAGGATATTATGAAGCCTATGATAAGTAAGTAAGCTCTTGCCTCAATCAATGCAGCAATCAACAAATATTCGCTTACAAATATATTGAATAATGGTACGCCAGCTAATGTTAGCATCGATATTCCAAAAGCTATTCCTGCTCCCCTATATAATCTTCCAACTCCTCTAAGCTCATCTATTCTTCTAGATCCAGTTATCTTAATCAATATGCCTACAGATAAGAACGCTAGTGCCTTGGCAATTCCATGATTAATTATATGGTATGTAGATGCTAGAATACCTAGATAGGTACCTAGTCCTAGACCCATAACAATAAATCCAATATTCATTACAGTACTGTATGCTATGAATTTCTTTACATCTCTTTGTATAGTCATCATAAATGCTCCGAATATTGATGAAGCAAGTCCAAGTGCTATAATAATTAACAATATATTGTCTCTAAATACACTTATGATATCAACTCCTCCATATACTGTAAAGAGAAACCTTGCAATACAGTAAACCCCTATCTTTACTACAAGGCCAGAGAGTAGAGCTGATACAGGTGATGGTGCCTCTGAATGTGCATCGGGAAGCCAAAAGTGATTGGGAAATATTGCCGCTTTAAAAGTAAATGTGAATAATGATAGTATTGTAAATATGCCTATACCATAGATTATATTTCCTATCGATGATCCACTTATAGCAAAGTATTCTCCACTGATCTTGAAATGCATATCAGCCATGTTTAGTGTTCCAAGACTTCCATATGCAGATATTATTGCTATAAAGAATATTGTTGTAGCCATTGCACCATAAATTGCATACTTCATAGCTGCTTCAATAGCTAGTCTCCGAGTCCGGTAATAAGCTACTAATGCATATGCTGAAATGCTAGCTACTTCAAGCATTACGAATAAGTTGAAGAAATCACCAGTGTATAGGCATCCGAGAAGACCGGTTTCAACTGCTAATAGTAATGTATAATAGAGATACAGTCTCTCACTATTCTCCATATATCCAACACTATATATTGCTATAAGTAATAGTATTGAAGTAACAAGTACACCGAGTAAGCCGCTATAAAAGTCTACAACATAAATAATACCTACTGGAGGAGGCCATCCACCAAACATATATACTATGGGCTGGCCGGATCTCTTGATCGTAAATAATAAGATCCATGAAAGTATAGTTGCTAACGAATTAAATACAATAGCATATAATTCAATGATCCTACGTTCTCTAATGA
>CAZVWZ010000040.1:3149-9243 GCA_964631195.1 uncultured Desulfurococcaceae archaeon | reverse complement strand
CACCTCTTTTTAGCTTTATGATCTCATTATATTCTAGTGTATGATATTGTCTGAATACTTGTATAGCTAGGAAGACGAGGAAAGCTATAACAGCAACATTTATCACAATAGCAGTTATAACAAGTGCCTGTGGCAATGGATCAACCGAAGACTTCATAAATTTGCTTAACTCTTCCATACTAGGTTTTAGTGATGGAAGTATCGGTGGTTTAGGGAAAGGTATTAACCTATATGCTAAGAATATTATCAATACATTAGCCGTATCACCAAGTATTGTAAGTGCTATAATTTTCTTAATAATATTCGGTTTAACAATAATGCCATATAGTGCAATAGATATTGTTGCTATAGCCATCGCGTAGATATAGATTATTAAATAATATTCTATTAAGACTCCTCACCTCCACGTGTATATAGTGATATAAGAATGAAGATCATGATAAATTCCATTGATACTATAAGGAATTCACCTATATTCATAAAGATCAAGGTGCCACCTATGTAGAAAGGCCCTATTTTAACAGGGTATCCAGGAAATAATGCATATGTCTTCATCTGATTCTGCAAAATATATCCAAGATGTATTAATGGAATTACAGCTATTATAACAAGTACTATTAATCCAATACTTCTCAGAATAGCTGATTTACTTAAACTATACCCCATTGATAATAGGTAGTAAATAGAATAACCTGCTATAACTATTAATGGAGCTATAGCATAAGCTGATCCACCTGCAAATCCTCCTCCAGGTGATATGTATCCTCTTAATGCTAGGTTTATTGATACAATAGCTATTAGGACAATTATTATTTTCACAGTTGTCTTAACGATAAGAGTAAGTCCATGTTTCTCTTTCTCATATCTCTTAAGAATATTTGCCAATGGTTTATAGGCAAGTACCATACACCCAATAATTGCTATGTAAAGTACTGTTGTCTCAAATATTGTATCAAGTCCTCTATAATCCCATAATATAGCTGTAACTGTCTCAGGACTACCGCTCCACCATTTTCTGTAGTATATGTTATATGTATTATCTAAGAAGAACTGTCCAAGTTCTCGAATAACAGGCTTGGGAGAGCCGCCTAATACATCCTCTATGACGAAATATATTGTAAATAATATTATAAGAACTAAAAACGTTATCGCCAGAATCTTTAATACTTTAACCATGTTTCTCAAACCTCCGAGTCCTTGATATGGCATAGAGTATTATGACTGGATAGATTCCAAGTCCAACAGCTAGATAAACCAAGAGTATATCTGGAGCAAGTAATACGCCAAAAGCAATAGCATATGCTATTGATTGAACTGCAGAGTATATGACGGCCTTAATGAGGTCTTTTTCCTTTATAGCCAGTATTGTAAATACTAGTGCTATTGTAAATAGGTATGCTGTAAGTAGTAATGGATAAATAATCATTTCCTTGACACCTCCCTCTCCTCAAGCTTATCAACTACTTTTGGATAAACAGGTGCAAGCTTTGCCCTATGAGCAGCATATGCTAGTATGTGTGTACCGGTCGGTGCAACGATCATGATGACTAATGCAGTGATCAATGCTATACCTGATACAGCAAATCTATAGAAACCAAGTTGCTCAGATACTAGAGATATAATTGATACACCAATCAATGGTATGACAGCTCCACCTATAATACCTATAGTTGCTGCATGGAGCCTTACGAAGAAGTTTGGAAATCTATTAATTCCTATAGCTGCTACAAGATCACATATGGCTCCAATTGTTATGAATGTAAACCCTATGCCTGCCAATATATATTCTATTATTTCTAACACATCTAATCACCTAATTCCTTCTTAACAAAGTATTTAGCAATATAGAGATCGAATATGAAAGCCCATAAAGTAAGCATTAAGGCACCTATCATAAGAAATGGTGTTTGATAATAAAGTGAGAGTAGGCCTACGAATACAGCGAGATCGAAGCTGAGGCAGTCAACTGCTAATACCATATCAGGTATTGTTGGTCCTCTAACAATCCTTACAATGTAGAGTGTAAAAGCTGTAATGAATACCCCGGTTATTATGGGTATATATATGGATAGTATAGATGAAGTATCCATAGCTCTATACCTCCTTAAGGACTATTTTACGAACAAGTGGTTTACCTAGAACATATTCTTCAATAACCCTGTAATGCTCGTCAGTAATGACTTCTCTAAGCCTATCTTTTGCTTCCTCTAAAGATTCAACATGGATTTCAGCTACTTGCTTCTTAGCCAATAAGCCGCGTACAACACCAATAGCATAAAGTATAGCCTCAGGTTTAGGAGGGCATCCAGGTACATAGAATGTTGGAGGAGGCTCGATTCCTAGCTTCTCCCTCAATATCTCATAGAATCGCTGGACTCCTCCAACAATATTATAAGAATCATACCATATGCCGCCTCCACATGCACAAGAACCTATTGCTAAAACTATTTTGGGCTCTGGAACTGCTTGAAAAGCTCTTAATGCCCTTGGTAAAGCCTCTCTTGTTATGGGTCCTGACAGCAATATTGCATCAGCGTGTCTAGGTGAACCAACAAGTTTTACTCCAAAACGTTCAGCATCTTGGAATGGAGCAAAGACATTAAGTATTTCAATATCGCATCCATTACAACTGCCAGTATTTAAATGAAATACCCATAGACTCTTCTTAAATATTTTAACTACATTACCCCTACTCATACCTACTACCTCCTAGCATAAGATGTATATAGTGAAGCGATCTTTTCTCTACAATCAGGGCATAGGAGAGCATAAGGCCTTTGCTCTTCAGGAAGATCCTTTAAAACATTTTCTAATTGTCTGTAAGTAGTATAGAATCTACCACAGACACGGCATCTAATCATTCTCAAGCCAACAACTTGATATAGATCATTATGTTTATCAGTAGCTAGTTCAAACTCATTTGACAACTTAATAGCTTCAACTGGACAAACATCTTGGCATCTGCCACAATAGATACATCTACCAATAAATAGTTTTACATACCTAATGCCTTCTACAAGATCATCTTCAATGGATAGAGCATCCGGAGGACAAGCATTAACACAAGCACCACAACCAATACATTTCAAAGGATCAATCCTAGGCTTACCACGAAAACCAGGGGGAACCTCTATAGGCTCGTAAGGATACTTTTCAGTAACAACACCAACTGATATAGCTTTTCTAAGTAGTTTAAACCTACTCATAACGATCTACCCCGGTGTCCTATTTAAGCTAAGCCTTTTCCTAGTACCATTTCTAACATCAACAACAATAACATGATCTGTGCATGAGAAGCATGGATCAATGCTGGCAATAATAATCGGTGCATCAGCTAAGTATTCTCCACGAAGCATAAGAGGTACTGATTGTAGATTATTATAAGATGGTGCACGAGGCCTCCATCTATAGACCTTATTATCACGGCCAGTTATAACAAAGTGGAAGTCCTCGCCTCTTGGAGCCTCTGTTACTCCTACTCCAAGACGCTTCTCTGGAATACCATCATACTCAGCCTGCAATGGAGTATTTGGCAAGTTATCTAGTAATTGATTAATTATATTTATTGATTCAAGTATTTCTTCATATCTTACCAGGAGTCTTGCAAGAACATCTCCTTCATCTCTAACTGGTACCCGGAAATCAACATACTTATATGCAGCATATGGATGATACTTCCTTACATCAGTTTTTAAACCGGATGCACGGGCATGCGGTCCAAGAACACATAGTTTTCTAGCATCCTCTTTAGACAATATACCGATCTCTTTAGTTCTCTTAACAAGTTCATTCATACTAAATATACTCTCCATGTAATCCCTGAATTCATTTTCTAAGTTCTTAAGAACACGTTTAATACATTCAATATTTTCTTCATTAACATCTCTACGTACACCGCCTATAAGGTTCATACCATATGTCTTACGATTACCAGTTAATAATTCAGCAATATTCATAATATCTTCACGGAGCCTCCATGTAATCATGAAACCAGTGTCAAAGCCTAATAAGTGGAATGCTACGCCAAACCATAAGAGATGACTATGAATACGTTCGAGTTCAAGCAGTAGACTACGAATAAACAATGCTCGTTCAGGAACATCTATTCCTGCAGCATTTTCTACTGCTTGGCAATAAGCTGTATTATGAGTGAATCCACATATACCGCATATTCTTTCAGCAAGGAAAGGTATCTGGTTATATGTAAGTCTAGACTCCGCGAGTTTCTCCATACCGCGGTGAACCATGAACCCCTTATAACGTGCATCAACAATCTTCTCACCGTCAACATAGAGCTCGAAATACTCTGGCTCATGAAGAGCTGGATGATAAGGACCTATTGGAACTAGAGTATATCTACTAGATAGTTCTTCCACATCCTTAACGGTAGAAGTTGAACCATGGACTACCTCATCAATCTTATCCTTAACCGACGCCTTACAATTATATGGAAAATCCTTTCTCAACGGATAAATACCATCTGGCCAATCAAAAGGTAGTATAAGCCTATATGGCTCAGGATGATCAATAAATCTAATGCCAAGAAAATCCATGATCTCTCTTTCAGCCCAATTAGCTCCAGGAATAACTGGAGTTATTGAAGTAGTTTTAAGTAAACCAGTTGACACCTTTATATAGAGAATCACATAACATCCGTAGTCGTCAAGTACAAATGCATGATAGACTCCAAATGAACCATTTAGAGGTCTTTCATCAACGCCTATTGAAGTCGTATAGTATCCATTTAGTTTCCAATGAAGTAATTCACTTAGTTCATGGAGATAGTATTCATCTATTTCTACAAGTAATGCTCCATCATGAATTTCTGTTACTTTCCCATATTTATTAAGTAGTTCAATTAGTTCCTTGCATTTATTAATAACCATAGAGTGCAAGTAATATGATCACCCCCATTAGTAGTGAAAGATTCTTAATAAATTTCAAAGCATGATCAATTCTATATCTACCGCAGAAAACCTCTATGATAGTAAATACTATTGATACGATAAATACTAAGGCTAGGAAGATTATAGAATAAATAAGTATTCCAAGATAACCCGGAAACAATATCGATCCATAGAATAGGAAATTAATAATAAATGATGCAAATAAGATCCTTTTCAGATATATTGAATGGAGAATTAATGCTAGATTAGGTCCACTATACTCGATTAAAATGCCGCCGGCTATCTCAGGCTCTGCCTCTGGTATATCGAATGGTAATCTCATACTTTCAATGTATGCTATGATTATGAAGACTATGAATGATAATATAGATGATGGTACTAATGGAGGTACTAATGGGAATAAGCGAGTTATTAAGAGACTGCCTTTATTCCATAATATAATGCCTATACTTAAAGCTAATAGAAGCTTAGAACCTATTGAAAGCATTATCTCCCTATTTGAACCAGTTATTGCAAATGGGTTTCTAGAAGATATGCTGCCTAATACGAGAAATAGTGATGAAGAACTTAATAGATATAGTAATAAGATAACGTCTCCAATAAAATATATAGATACAGGTATAAATGTTGGAATGATTAGTAGAGCAATAAAGATATTGGAAAAAACAATAATTGGAGTTATGAAATGTAGTCTAGATCCAAGAAATATATTTTCTTTTCTATATAGTTTAGCAAGATCATATATTGTTTGTAGTATTGGAGGTCCTCTCCTATTCTGTAATCTAGCCTTTATCTTACGTTCTATCCCATCAAATAAAGGAGCAATTATTAATGCTATCAATACATTGATTAATGCAAATATAATTCTAATCAATGATATACCACCCCATCCATAGGATTATGTAGTTCAACAAGATCAATAATAGGAATAATATAATCATATATGGTGGATTCTCAATAACATAGTAAATGGCTTCAAATAATTTCCTTAATGCATTAGAGGACTTTAGTATAAAGATATTGTAAAGAGTGTCTCCAATTGAATATATTTCACTAAATATTGTACGAAATACATTGTAGTAGCTTCTTGATGAAACAGACATGGGGCTGCTTTTATACAATATACCTGAAGCCCATGTTATAGATATACTTTTCCTATATCCCAAGTATATGGCGAATAATAGAGG
>CAZVWZ010000040.1:0-3049 GCA_964631195.1 uncultured Desulfurococcaceae archaeon | reverse complement strand
ATTTCCCTAGTATATGGCTTCTTAGATGGTCTGACAAATATTGTTGTATAGAACTTAATGTATATAGCTATGGTTATGCCTCCAGTAAAGAGTAGTAAAATACCCATTATTACATATGGTGTTCCTGAGCCTATAGTTGATGAATATA
Organism: uncultured Desulfurococcaceae archaeon; assembly: GCA_964631195.1. GTDB lineage: Archaea > Thermoproteota > Thermoprotei_A > Sulfolobales > Desulfurococcaceae > CAZHDB01. The sequence continues at coordinate 2,901 of CAZVWZ010000040.1, read as the reverse complement.
ATAGCCATTTACTAGTGAAGCCATTAAATGGAGGTATACCAGTTATTGACAACATACCTATTATTGCTGCTAAAGCAGTTAATGGCATATATTTTGAAAGCCCTCCTAAAACATCAAGATCTCTAGAGCCCGTTCTATAATATATTGAGCCAGCTACCATGAATAGCAATGATTTATAGATTGCATGGTTCACTACATGATACAATGATGCAAATAATGCTATTGCACCAAGTATATTATAGAATGTATTATTTACTGAGAGAAATGATAGTGAAACACCTAGGCCGAGAATAATAATACCTATGTTCTCAATACTACTATATGCCAATAATCTCTTTGAATCTTCTTGTATAAGTGCATAAAAAGCTCCTATAAATACAGTTATAATACCCATGATAGATACTATGATCCCCCATAAGAGACTTGGTTTAAAGAAGAAATAGTAAAGTCTAAACATCATATAGATAGGAACCTTGATCATTACACCACTTAATAAAGCTGATACATGGCTAGGAGCTTCAGGATGAGCGTCTGGAAGCCATGTATGGAATGGAGTTAATGAAGCCTTTACAGCCAAGCCTATAAATAATAAAGCAATAATGATATTATTCAACAATTTGTCAGGCTTCATTACATATCTTAATACTAGGAAATCAGTATTCATACCACAATAAAATATGATCAGTAATAATATACCAATAATAAGCACTTCAGAACCAGCCTTAGTAATTGTAAAGTACTTGTATCCAGCCCATACAGCTCTTCTCTTCTCCTTCTCAAATGATACGAGGAATTGTGAGCTAAGTGTCATAATCTCCCAGAAAACAATAAACCAGAATAAATCACGTGTTGTAAGTGTCAAGTACATCGATAGTAAGAAAACCATATAATTAAAACCATAGAATCCAAGATGCTCATTATCGTAAAACCTACTCATATAGCTAATACTATATAATGATGCGAAAAAACCGACTAAACCAAGAATAAAGACAAATATCCCTGATAAACTATCGATCAAGAAACGAATAGATAAGAAATTCAGTGGAATACCTAGTAATTCAGGCCCTATCCTTATACTAGATCTTATTACTTGGTTAAGCACAAGTACATTATATGATACATACAACATTAACACACATGATATCATAGAAGAAACCGAGGTTATGTAATTAGATATTTTTCCTCGGATCGAAACTATGATAATAGAAGCTATGATCAGTGGTATCATTGGGAGAAAAACAATATCCCCCTCAATCAATCAAACACCACCATCATCTAATCAGTCTTGAAATATATTTTATGCTTCAAAAAATCAATTCTTAATAACCTATATTCTTCAGGTAACTCGATCTTATTTCCATCTATTCTATACAATACATATTTATGGTCTATTCTTTCAAGTAATGCTACATCATCCATGATGGTCTCTTCCTCTCCATTTCTAAGAAGTATAGCTTTAGATTCACACATACGTATCACCTAAGTCAAGATCAGCTTCTCCTAAGCATTTTGAGGACTTTATTATATAGAGAAAAAATATCTTGATATGCAATACTGTTTTCAGGCAAATTATTTAATCCAACTCCTTTTATCTCAAGATTAACAATGTTTGGATCATATCTTACAATATGATAGGGTATCTTATAGTCCTTGAATATTTTAGTGAATAATTGAGCTGCTTCTATTTCATCCGTTGCCTTATTAATAACTAACATGTTATTCTTTACATTAAGCTCTTTAGCCATTCTAATAAGCTTTTTAGCTATTAGTAATGATTTTATTGTTGGTTCTGAAACAGTAATATTCATGTCAAAATGGTCGGCTAAGCCTCTACCAAATATTTCAGCACCTGCTTCTGAATCTACAATAATTACTTCATTCCTGGATATCATGACATGTAATAGAAATGCTTTAGCAAGTGCTATTGCTGGGCATAAGCATCCTTCCTTACTAACATCAATACTTCCAATAACAACTAGTTTTAAACGATCATTTATTCTTAGACCATACTTATCTGCTAAATCATCTACTCTTGGAGTTAATGAGAATAATACACCCCATCCCATACCTGGCCTTGCACCTGTTCTTTCTTCGGCTAAGGCATCGTTTTTAGCTAATGGAACGATCTTTTCTGATTCTTCGTATGGTATGCCTAGGCTCTGAGCCATATTTGGTACAGAATCTGTATCAAGAGCAAGGACATTATAGCCGTTTTTAGAAAAAATAATTGAGAGTAAAGTAGCTATAGTTGTCTTGCCGGTACCTCCTTTACCAGATACCAGTATCTTCAACTAATACGCCTCTAAAGTCAATAAATATTCTAGACAGGCCAACCAAGCTTTCTACGTTTCTCCATAATAACCTTAATTATTGTCTCAGCAGCTTTCTCTGGATCAGGTTCTACATAGAATTTACCGCCTACTACATCCTCAATATCTTCTGTTAATAGTTTAGTAACCTTTTGACTACCTAGTACAGGAGGTATTGTGCCTAAGTGTGTAAATACACCTGATGCTACAAAGTATGTACCGATACTAACTGCTTTCTCACTCATCCACTCTGGAGCCGAACCAGCCGCGGGTAGATCAGGTATATCGACATTTAATGCTTCAGCTAAAGCTTTTAATGCAATCAATATTCTTGAACAGTCAACACAACTACCCATGTGTAGACATGGAGGTATTCCAAGAGCTTCACAGATCTTTCTTAAACCCGGTCCTGCAAGCTTAGCCGCTTCAGGCGATAATAATCCATGTAATGCAGCAGCTATTGCCCAGCAACCTGTTCCTACGACAAGTATATCATTCTCGATAAGCTTCTTCGTAAGTGTTATATGGCTATAATTATGTCTTACCTTTGGATTAGTACATCCAACAACTCCTACAATACCCTTTATAGTGC
>CAZVWZ010000039.1:0-11506 GCA_964631195.1 uncultured Desulfurococcaceae archaeon | reverse complement strand
GACTGTTTAATAAAAACATAGGTCCCCGCTAGCCCGAAAGGGTGTGTACGGGGGCCGAATCCTGGCCACTGGCGGTCCGTGAAACCGGGGTACAACCCGGCGAAGCGCCGCTGAAGGCCGGGAGTAACTCTGACTCTCTTAACGGGAGAATCCTCCCAATTAGGGAGGACCTCCCGGGAGAAAGGTAGCCAAATGCCTTGCCGGGTAAGGCGGTGTTTGGTGTGGGCATTTTATAATGCTTACATTACTATGGAGGGATGGAATTGTATGGATAGTGATTTACAGTATATTCTTGGTGCATTAGAAGATGGGTGTCTCTACATTGATTATGAAAGAAGGGATTATAGGGTAGTAATTGTTCAGAAGAATAGGGATTGGCTGGAATACTCGTTAAAACCTAGATTTAGGAAGTTATTCAATGTAAGAACAGTTATTAGGAAGAGAAAGAATGGTTTATGGGAGCTACGTATTTATAGTAGAGAGGTCGTAGAGGCTCTGCGTAACTATTTATATAATCTGGATAACATAGAGCTCGATATCCATTATATAGCGGGATTTTATGATGCTGAGGGCGATAAAGCTCTTAAAAGAATAAGAATATGGAGTAAAAACTTATCTAAACTCAAGAGAATAGCTAAAATCCTGGAAAAGTACATGATCAATTACAGCATATATCTAGATGATAAGAGGCATAACATATATTGTTTAGAGGTAACCGCGTACTCTAAAATTAGATTTCTCAAAATAATTCCTCTCGAACACCCTAAAATTATGGCCCACGCCCACCGCCCCCGAAAGTTCCGGCGCGCATGAATGGATCAACGAGGTCCCCACTGTCCTGGCCCGGGGCCCCGTGAATACACGGAGCCGGTGCACAGGCCGGCAACCCCCCGTAGGGCGATAAGACCCCGTGGAGCTTTACCGCAGCCTGGCGTTGGCTCTCGGGCGGTGGTGCGTAGCGTAGGTGGGAGGCTGTGAAGCCTCACCTCCGGGTGGGGTGGAGCCGCCAATGAAACACCACCCACCACCGCCCGGGGGCCTTACCCCCGGGGAAATCCCGGGGGGACAGCGTCAGGTGGGCGGTTTGGCTGGGGCGGCACGCCCGCGAAAAGGTAACACGGGCGCCCAAAGGTCGGCTCAGGCGGGTCAGGGCTCCGCCGTAGAGTGCAAGGGCAAAAGCCGGCCTGACCGGACCCCTAAAAGCAGGGGGTCCGGCCGGGAAACCGCGGCCTAGCGAACGCTCGTGCCCCCCTCGGTGGGGGCCGGGCATGACAGAAAAGTTACCCCGGGGATAACAGAGTCGTCGCGGGCGAGAGCTCCCATCGACCCCGCGGTTTGCTACATCGATGTCGGCTCTTCCCATCCTGGGGGTGCAGCAAGGGAACGGGCGGGAACACCCGTTCCCCGACTGCGCACCCACCGCGCCGTTCCCCTGTAAGCCCCCAAGGGTGGGGCTATAGCGGTGGGTGAGAGCGGCGGGAAGAAATAGTTTAATCATTGAATTCTTTATATAATACCCTATACAACCCAAATACTCAAAAACAAGATCAAAATAAAAATAACTAATCTAAAACAACTAAAACCCGAAATAAAAACACTCAATCCAAAAATCAAATCACACTTACCCACTAAAACTCCTCCCCGCCGCTCCGCCCCCGCTACCCCAAGCCCGCCCATTAAAGGGGAACGTGAGCTGGGTTTAGACACCGGACTGGGAGGGTTGCGGATTAAAAATCCGCACCCCCCACCCGGTGGAATAGACCGTCGTGAGACAGTGGAGGCTGGAGCTAGTATGCTCCACCTCCACCTCAAAAGGTCGGACTCTACCCACGGGGGGTGCGGGCCGCCTGAGGGGAAAGTCTGTGGGGCCGCTGTATCTACTGGCTATGCCACTGAGTGTATTGATTACTTAGCTGGACTAGTATTTGGAGATGGAACACTCTACTATGACCCATGGAGTAGGATGTATTATATATACATATACGATAAGTCGAAAGATTTTCTAGAAAAAGTTGCAGAATACGTTAGGAAATATATCAATACAAGGATTAGGATTAGGAAATTGAAAAATAAAAATAGCTATGAATTAAGATTAAGTGGTGTAAAGCTTTATACCATGATAGTGAATAGTATAGAGAAAAACATTAGTTCACCAAGTATTTGGTTTATACGTGGCTTATTAGATGCGGAAGGTTCATTATATTATGATAAATATCATAGAAAATCTGTACTTGAGATTTCAAATATAAATATAGAATTACTTAAAAAGATAAAGAATGTACTAAATGAATATGGTTTTAAGTTGTATCTTATAAGAAATAAGAGAAAACCTCCTAGACATGACATTTATAAGATTAGGATTAAAGGTAATGAGGAAATTACATACTTGTTAAATATGCTTAAACCCCTACATCCTAGGTTATCCACGGCCAGAGTACAGCGGCCCCCGGACCCCTAAGGTGCCCTCAGTACGAGAGGAACAGGGCGCCGCGGCCTCTAGTGTACCGGTTGTCCGGCAGGGCAGAGCCGGGCAGCCACGCCGTAGGGGGTAACCGCTGAAGGCATCTAAGCGGGAACCCCTCCCCGAAAAGAGGCGGCCGTTCCCGAGGGGGTTTCTCCTCGGGACGAGGGCTCCCGTAGAAGACGGGGTTGATGGGGCGGGGGTGTAAGCCCCGAGGGAGTTGTCTCCCGAGGGGTTTAGCCTGCCGCTCCCAATCGCCCGAGGCCGCAGGCTTCTCGCCCGGGGGCGGGCTGCGCTGCTTTGGCTGCGTGGCCCGCCTTTGTTGGGGCGGGGCTCTGGGTTTGAGTGTATTTCCCTGTGTCGCTCTGAGCCTTGTGTCTCCCTGGGTGTGGCGCTCTTTTTGGGGGTGTTCCTTGGTTTTGTTGTATGGTGTTGTTGCTGATTCTATAGTTGTTTCTTTTACTCCACTGCGTATTGTTTCTGGTCTACTTGTTTTTGGAGACCGTGTTGTCTATTGTGGTGATCATGGGTTTGTCGAGGGATTCATTGATCGTTTCGGTGGCGAATTAGTTGACTATAGCGGCTATACTGTTTTACCGGGTTTCCTTGATCCACATCTACATCTTGGTTCGTTGGCTGCATGGGATAGGATAGTTGATCTTAGTGGAGTAGATTCTATAGAAGAACTACTAAGTATAGTCAGGGAAGTTCTATTGAGAGAAAAGAGAGCTAGCTGGATAGTTGGACGCGGATGGGATCATATGAGGTTTAAGGAGAAGAGATTACCTACAATAAGGGATCTTGAGCAGTTGGATACTGATAAACCAGTATTTCTTATCCGGGTATGTGGCCATATAGCCGTAGCTAATAAGGCTGCTCTTGAGAAACTAGGTAGAGAACTAGAAAATATTGACTGGGATAATGGGTTATTGTATGAGGATTCTGTAGCATTTCTATGGAAGAAGGCATTAGAGGAAATAGGTTTAGAGCCAAAAAGCTATGTTGATGCATTAGAGAAACTATATAGATATGGTATTGTAGGTATTGGATGGATGTCTGCATCATTGGATGAGGTAATAGTTTATCATGGTATTGAAGCAATAAAACCACATACAAAGATCTATCTAGAGCCGAATAGTTTTGTAGAATGGATAAGATATGGATTACCAAGGAATACCATGAATATACATGGGTTAAAGATAATACTCGATGGAAGTCTAGGAGCACACACAGCATATCTATCCAAGCCCTACAATGACAAACCTGGTACATATGGAAAATTGAATATGGATGTAGAGGAACTAGAAAAATATTTGTTAATGGTTAAGGAGAAGGAATTTCATATAGCAATTCACGCTATAGGAGATAAAGCACTCGATATAGTATTGCAATTATATTCTAGACATGGATTAATTGGCGAAAGAATAGAGCATGCAAGTCTTGTTAGAAATGACCAGATCAAGTTATTAGTGGATCTAAGGCCAAGAATAGCTTTACAGCCGGGATTCATACTGAGTGATACATGGCTTGTAGAGAGAATTGGATGGAATAGACTGGCATGGGCATATAGAATAGCATCATTATCTAAGATAGCCAAGGCAGGCTTCAGTAGTGATGCACCAGTAGAACCACTGGATCCATGGAGGAATATCTATGCAGCAATAACTCGGGGAGAGTACGAGGGACTAGATATAGCGGCTATAATGGAGGAGAAAATAGATCTACTTACAGCTTTACACTTACATACGAAGGGATCAGCTGAAACACTATATTATAATGATAAGGGAAGGCTTGAACCAGGATATAGTGCTGACTACATAGTTGTTGACAGAAATCCCCTGGAAATAAGTGATCCAAGAGAGCTATTGAAGATAAGAATTGTTGAGACAAGAATAGCTGGAAGGAAAGTATATCCGTAGTAGATTATTCCCTAATTACTTAAACACCACCAGTGACTGCATAGGTTTAGAGAGGGATTATCTAAATAGATCCTTCCATGGGCGTCCATGTATATTGAGAATGCATGTATGGGTAACCCTAGATTATATGCTTTACACAATAGTTCATCAATAACCGGGTCTCCTTCCTTATAAGGCATAAAGCATCTAGCACCTCTCATACCGGCTATGAATACAATGGATGCATTAATACCTCTCTTCCAAAGACTCATTAATTCCATTATATGTCTTCTACCACGAACACTGCTACAGTCAGGATACATAGCCTCACCCATAGATCCGCGGAGAACAGCACTCTTTGTCTCAACATAGACTCTTGCACCATTACATTCTAAAAGATAATCAAGAAGAGAATCATTAACTTTGGGATTCCTTTTAAGGACTATACAGTTCCTAAACCATGATAATAAATTATTCTCTATAATTTTTTCAAAGGATCTATTTTGAATAATAGTGTCAATAACCATGTACGAATCACTATAAAGAGGATCAGACAGAGCTATAAGTCTATACTTAAGCTTAGAACCATTAATCTTCATACAAAGTCCTTTCCCACCACCAACTAATACATCATGTAGACGACCAGTATTTGTAAGATGAGCATTATCTTCACGATCACCTATTTTTATCCTAACAGTAAATCTATTCAAACGACTAATGAATGTGCAGTTAAGAACATCTAAAATCTCATTAATTACAATCAAGACCTAAACACCATTCTACATAAATAGTAAAGAATAAACATTATATATTATATCCTGTACAAAACATTCTATACAGTATTTTCTCCAACAGTTCTCTTACTATATAGTATTGATAGATTAAATCCACAATATGGACAGTACCTTGCACCAGGAACAACTTGTCTACCACACGATGGACAAAACCTAATAGATAAACTATTATCGATATCTTCGATTGAAATATCTTCTTTAACGCTATTACCTTCTAATGCCTTCTCATACTCTCTCTTAAGATCATCTATTGTTAAATGAGTATAGATCTGTGTCGTCTTAACATCGCTGTGTCCTAGAAGCCTCTGTAAGGCAAAAAGATTCATACCTCTTCTTAAAGCACGTGTAGCAAAAGTATGCCTCAGTACATGGGGCCTAATTCTCCTATAATCAATACCTGCTCTCTTAGCAATTCTCTTAATCCTCTTATACAACCCACTATAGGTAAGAGGTATCAAATAATCATTATCCCTTAGACCCTTAAGCTTAATCCAAGCTCTTATTGTATCAAGAGTTTCTCGAGTGACAAGAACTCTCCGCTCACGACCATATTTTGCCTCATGAACAACTACTTCTCTACCCTCAAAATCTATATCACTAACTTTAATACCCAATAACTCACGGCTACGAAGCCCTGTGTCGAGAAGTAAACGTATTATAATAGTATCTAATGGGTCATTACATGATCTAAGCAGTTTATTTATTTCAGTATCACTTAATGCTTCAACCTTACTAGCTGGCTTACGTGTAATGGAGATAGACAGTTCGATGCCAAGCCACTGAAGAAATCTACGGATAAATAATGTATAATAATGTAATGTAGTCATCCATGACCTTCGATCTCTAGAACGCGATCTATTAAAACCCTTTCTAAGCCTCTCAAGCCTCCATCTATTAATATCACTTAATTTAACATCCTTAATCCTCTTATCACCTAGGAAATCAAGGAAATCTTTGATAGCTGAATAATAAGCCCGAATAGTCTCATCACTAGCTCCAGCACTGGCTAATGCTATTAGAAACTCTTCAAGAATATTGTAATTATCAAGTTCAAGGATCTCTTGAGGTGCTTTACCAATATCAAATCCTCTAGGCATACCATACCAGCACCATAGACATATAATAAAATAGATCTACCCTTAAAATAGATGTCATACATTAATACTTTGGATATACTCAGATAATACCATATCTTACCAGTTTTATCTCTAACTAATAATTTAGTCTTATTCTCGGGAGACGCTATATTGGTAAAGATAAGAAGATTTCTATGGCTAAAAGTATTATTAATAATAAGCATCATATTAATCACTGGCCTATTCTATAGAATATCTGGTCACTTAAATAACTATATTATAAGAGGAATGAATAACGTAATGAGTCTAGGTGTTAGAATAACTACTCTTGAAAGAAGACTTCTTAGAATAAATAATTTCTTAAAAAGAATTTACTATAATTTTCTGTACTCAATGGATTACGAGATCATCATACTACATTTAAATAAAGAAACTATATTTTCATTAAGCCTTTGCTTTAAGAGTAAATCCATAAACATACATAGCTTTAGCTGGGGGAGCTGCTTTGGTAAAACTAGTGTCAATGGTACTAAAGGAATTAAGGGGGCCGTATGTTCTTATATCTAAGTCTACTTGTCTAGAGCTTGGAATAAAGAGGGGAGACTACGTACTATTATCAATTAATAAGAGAAAGACAGTAGCTATTGTAAAAGATATAATACCTAGAATTGCAACAATCATTGTTAGCTATGAAATAGCTAAATTACTCAATCTTAGAGAAGTAGATCTTATTGAAGTACATAAACCAGTTATAGAGAAGGCAAGAAAAATCTATGTAAAAATAATCGAAGGAGAAATAGATTATTTAAAATTAAGGAACTATCTATCTGGTAAAGTAGTACTAAATAATTCATTAGTAGATATAGCCATAAATGGTACTCCGACTAAAGTTAATGTGCTAGTTGAATTAGGAGACAATAATAAGCTGTACCTTATAAGCTACGATACAGTCATAAAGATAATTAAAGTAAAGGAAAGTTTTGGTAAGCAAACTATTGATTTAAATATACCGAGTTATCTCTTAGACTCTATAAAAAACGCGTTCAGTAACATTGGATTTATGCTAGAAGATTGTAGTAGTTCGGGAAAATGTCCAGATTTTATCGATCTAAGAGCATATAAAATAGTAGAGGGCTTCATATATGAGATATTCATTATATGCAGGTTCTACAATAATGTCTTAAGAAAAGAAGTCATAGATAAAATAGTGCATTCTATACGAAAATCAGAGAGATTACCTAATATGGTAGTTATATTAATTAGAGATACAGATGAACACTCTATCTCTATCGCATACTCTAAAGGAATATTTCCAATAAAGATCCCTGTTAACGGCAATAGTAATGATATTGAGAAAATAATTAGCAGTAAGATTAAAGACTTATTTGAAACCCTGGCTAATAGAAACTCGGACAACACAGGTCACTCTATATTGACAAAAATAAAGAATGTATATTCAGGTCTAAGAACCCTCGTAGAAAATAGATCTCTAGAAGCCGAAACATAAAATCTTAATTCTCTAGATGACATAGCTTTAAATTACTTACATATCATAGTTGCTTCTCGGTGTATAGAATATGATTAGTAGAGTGATCATTACTGGCGGTGCTGGTTTTATAGGTAGCCATATAGTTGATAAACTTGTCAATGAAGGTATTGATGAGATTAGGGTTATTGATAACTTAAGCAGTGGAGACTTAGAGAATCTGAAAAGCCATATCAATAAAAAATACTTTAGGTTCATAAAATACGATCTAAAAAAATTCGACAAAGACCTTATACAAGCACTTAGAGACGCTGATATAGTCTTTCATTTTGCAGCAAATCCTGAAGTTAGGATATCAAGTATTAATCCTAGAATCCATTTTGACGAAAACATACTCGCGACATTTAATGTATTAGAGGCATCCAGAATAGCGGATGTGGATATACATGTATTTGCAAGTTCCTCAACTGTATATGGTGAAGCGAATGTTATACCTACACCTGAGGACTACTATCCATTAGAACCTATATCAGTATATGGGGCAGCTAAATTAGCCTGCGAGATCCTTTATATAACATATAGTAAACTTTACGGATTTAAACCATTAATACTGCGTTATGCGAATATAATAGGGCCGCGCTCTAATCATGGAGTAATAATTGATTTTATAAGGAAGCTTAAGAGAAATCCATCTAAATTAGAGATCTTGGGGGATGGTACACAGAGAAAAAGCTATCTACATGTATATGATGCAGTAGATGCTACATTATATACGTTAAAATACTTCTTATCCCATAGAAAAGGCTACGAAATATACAATGTAGGCAATGATGATTGGATAACTGTTAAAGAAATTGCAGATATAGTTGTGGAAGCCCTAGGTTTAGAAAATGTAGAATATGAATATGTATTGACAACACCAGATGGACGTGGTTGGCCTGGCGATGTAAAGTTCATGCTTCTTGATATATCTAAGCTTAAAAAGATCGGTTGGAAGCCTTCAATGACCAGTTATGAAGCTGTTGAGAAAACGGCCAGGTATATTGTAGAAAAGGAATTATTTAATGAAAAACATATACCATTATATTAGCGGCTATGACAGCTATTAAAGCAAGTATTAATGAGTACTTAGTTAGAACGCGTATTGCTTGGTCAATTCTATATCTTCCAAATGAAGATCTAATCACTGATATTATAGTTACGACAGCAATATACTTAATGATTAGCAATATTATACCAGGTATTGATAGATGATTGAATGGTAAAGGTCCGCCGAGAAACACATATGTAACAAACAAGGCCGATATAGCAACATCAATATCGTGCAGTAGATTATATATAGCTAGTACTGGTCCACTAAATTCTGTTGCAAAACCAGCTATAAGCTCTTGTTCAGCCTCTGGTATGTTGAATGGATTAAGCATAGCCTTAGCTTGTATAGATGCTATCACTGCTATTAATGCAATAATCATAAATGGTATATAATAGGGGTTAGTCCATAAACTCACTGCTTTAATTGATGTCGAATATATAGAATATACAGGTTTTGCCTCAATTGATGCAAATGTTATTGGTACTAATAACCCTGCGAAATATGCTGGTTCTGTGACTATTATGAATGTCAATAATCTTGATACGCCTAGATGAGCAAATGGATTAGGTATAGAAAGAGCCATAACTATTATTGATATAGGTACCCATACACCAAACAAGTAAATAAATATTAGAAAGTCATAGTCTCCAATAAACCTTACAGGCGATAATGGTAATAGGAATAAACATGCTACCATAGCACCTATCCCTATAACTCCAAAGGCCTTTGCAAGCCATGTCATTGAATACTTTTGCTTCATCTCCTCCTTAACACTTAATAGCTTTAGCAAATCAGCAAGAGGCTGTAAAAGACCTATTGGACCAACGTACGTTGGTCCCATTCTACTCTGCATATGTGCAACAGCTTTTCTAATATACCATTCAGTAAATAATGCTAAGGCTACAATGAATAATATTCCTGGAAACACTAGGGCACTTAATAAAGTCATTATGAATGGATATATCTCCAGCATCTTAAACACCTCCAATTATAAGGACTATTATAACTATCAATGATATGAGGAATAACAAGGCCATCCACATAGTCATATAGTTTATCCAATCACTAAAGCGGCCAGTATGCATTTTCTCCTTGAGAAGACTATATGCTTTAACAAAGTTTCTTTTAATAAAGCTCCAATATAGATTAGCTTCCGGCACTAATGGTCTAGACAATATGCTTGGATGCTCACCGCCAATATATGGTTCAATAGCGTCACCGCTCCTTACAGGGTATCTAGGTTCAATAGCTTTAACAATAATATATAATACCATTGCTATTAATCCCATGAGCCCAGATAATATTATTGTTAATTGTAATGGATCATATTCATAGATCATATGCAATCACCCTGGTATTAGTTTATAGAATGTATTAAAGAATGATTGTAAATATTTATCTACGCCAGCCGGCATAAGCGAGTTATTAATTACTATACTCAGTTTAGATGCAATCCAAGGAGATAATATTCCTAGTATAATACAAGCCGCTATCAATAATGTCATCAGGATGTCTATGCCTAAGGTATTTAGTTGCTTATATTCTTTCTCAATAGGGGCAAATACTATTGAGTACATGATCTTTACATATCCTAGAACACTAATGGCAGATATAATGATAACCATTATGGCTGGAATTAATAGTTCAGCCGATATATAAGCCTGGTAAATTAGCAGTTTACTGAAGAATCCTCCAAACGGTATTAAACCCATTAGGTGAAAGGCCGCAGCAATAATAGCTATAGATGCTATTGGGTATAATCTTCCAATGCCACTTAGTTTATTTAAGTCCCTAGTACCTGTTGTTGCTACCGCCACTCCAACTCCCATAAACATTAACAGTTTTCCTATTCCATGATTAATTACATGAAACAATAAGGCTACAAGTCCTAATGCAATTATATCCTTCGGCATACCCGATAAACCAAGTGCCAATGCCATATACAATAGACCTATATGGCTTATGGTACTATATCCTAGAAGTCTATTAACATTATTTTGCGTAATCATTAATAACGCTCCAACAATACCTGAAAGAATGCCGAGTACCAATAACACGGTCATAATGATGTCTCTGAACCCACTTGCAGCGATAACACTGTTAACCCCGAATATGGTATATAGAAACCGTACAACCATATAGACACCGACAATTTCTACGGCACTAGAGAATGCGGCGGCTATTGGTATTGGTGAACCACTATATGCGTCTGGTAGCCAGAAGTGATTGGGAAATAATGCTGATTTAAATGTAAAGGCCCATAAAGCAAGGACAAGTGCTATTAGACTAGCCGTGACAATATTTCCATACAATCCATTGCTTACTACAACTGCTTGCATACCTTTTGAAGCCTTAAATGCAAGATCGGCCATATTTAGCGTTCCATAGCTTCCATAGATAAAGACTAATGATATGAAGTAACAAGTTGTTACTACAGCACCAAGTATTGCATACTTTGCTGCAGCCTCTATAGATATAGGTCTATTTCTATAGTACGCTACTAGGGCATAAGCTGATATAGATAGTACTTCAAGCATAACGAATAAATTAAATACATCACCTGTATACACGCAGCCTAATACTCCAGTTTCTAAACCAAGTAGCAATGTATAGTACCATACAACATCATCTATAACTTTCGAGTACCATACACTAAATAATACCACGAAGAATAATGCAAAGGATGTATAAGCACCAA
>CAZVWZ010000038.1:5425-11716 GCA_964631195.1 uncultured Desulfurococcaceae archaeon | reverse complement strand
AAAGAAATAATGATCAGGAGCGCCCAGCCCGGTCATAGCCCAGGTAAAGGCTCCCTCCGGTCTACAGAGGTTCTCTCCTCATCTAAGATATAGTATCGCGTATAATCTAGATTTATAATTAACTACAATAATACCTAGAGTAAACAATAAACCCCTCTACTAAAAGATATTCTAGTAGATGATGTCCTGATGGGCCGGAGCAGCCCCCTCGCTCGACCCATCATGGGGATGAAGATGGCGAGGGACGGCTGATTTAGTCAAGCGGTGATAGACCTGTTTCTAATATTTTACCATATTCGTTATGTGTTTGTTTAAGCTTCATGACACGGACAATTATACCTTCTTCGCTCGTGCCTTCTATTGATGTTACGATATCTATTCCCATGGTCTCCATATATTCTAGATAATCACTAAGATCTTCTTCAGATGGGAATACAAGTTTATATTCAGCTACTATGAGTTTACCATATGCTCTCTTATGTAGATTCTCAATAGCCTGCTCCAAAATAGCCATTCCCAACTCATAGGCTATATTCTCAAGACGTCTACGATCCCATTTCATTTCATAACCTTGTGCTATAAGCCTTAGTATTCTTGGAAATAGAAAGCTCTTTCCCTCATCAAATGGATACTTCATACCACTTCTCAGATCTCCGATATTTGTATGTACTGTAGTATATTTTAAAGGCTGTACACGATGTAGAGGATCTTTAATTACTATTCCTTCTCTACCATCACGTTCTAGCTCATCAACTATTTCCCATAGTCTCCAACCATCTTTCTTACTTAATACACCTAGTATACGTACGCGGCGAAGACTATACTTCTCAACGACCTCATCTCTTAGACTAAGTGGCTTTAACTTATCCTTATTCATTAAATCGAATATAAATAGATCAAAACGTGGTGCTTCAGGATACTCTACTGGTACATAAGGATTTTCTAAACCAACAACCTCACCCACAAGTACATGGTCTGGATATTCTCGTTCAAATCCACGAAGCTTATCCATATAAAGTCTTGATAGACGCGCTGTTGTATATGGGCATATGTAGCCTCCACGAGTAATTCCTAGCAATTTACCATTATAGACTACAACTCTAACATTATAACCATCCATTTTCTCCTCGACAACAAAATCACTAGGCATATACTTTGATGCTGCTTCTAAGAATGCAAGTCTTCGTATACTTGGGTATGCGTAAATGATCATAGGTTCCTTTCCAATAAGTATAACGGTTCCTTCATTATAGCCATGGGCTTCACGAGTAAAAACTAGATATTCTAGATCTCTATATTTCATGAGTCTGAGCTTTCTACCGATCAAGGATTTTAGATCAGAAATGTCTATGTTGAGTAAAGAAGCTAAACTAGCATAGTCTATCAAACTATTCTACACCAATATTATAATATTATTATCACGGCTAAAATACAGTTAGTACTAGTATAATGAGTAAATGGTGAAGTTAATGAATAAATTAAAGCCATGTATTCATGGTAAAATAGATACTAAAGAAGTGGATCTGTATTTAACTCTAGCTGTATATAATTTCGGTTTCTGGTTCAATGGAGTAAATGGTTTCATAGTATTAGATGACGTAGAACCTATTGTAGCAGAAGTTAGTATTTCCGGAGAATACACGATCTATTCTTCGTCGAGAAAATGCTCAAATGAATATATTACTAAGCTTGAATGGAGTTTAGGCATTAATGAGGATCTAACCTTGTTCCATGAACTAGGCATTAAGGATCCATTATTAGGAGAATTTATAAGGAAATATCGTGGTTGGAGGCCTAGATCGAGTAGTTTATGGTGGGCGCTAGTTATAGGAGTGTGTCAGCAAAATGCTAGTTTTATTCAGGGATGGAGAATGCTTTACAATATCATTAAGCTTTATAATAGGAGAGTTCTTGTAGGTAGAACAGAAGTATTACTGCCTCCCACTCCTTCTGATGTAGTCAATAATAGAGTATTATTAATAAATGCAGGTACTGGGTACAGAGCTAATACTATTTACAATGTTGCAAAAATATTTGTTGAGAAGGAATTAGATCAGGAAGCCATGGTTAAATCAAGCTCTACAGTTATTGAAGACAAGCTTAAAAGAATTAAAGGTATTGGAAGCTATACTGCAAGGTTATCTATAATATTGGCTTTTAGGAAATATGATTTACCACCAATTGATAGATGGTTGAGGAAGATAATTTCAATAGTATATGATGTTCCATTAAGAGATGCTGAGAAGATATGGAGGCATAAATGGGGTAGATGGAGTGGATTAGCAGCCTTAGCAACAACAATAGCACTTGATGCAAAACCACTTAGTAAGGCTATTGAGAGAATAAAGAATAAACAATTAGTTCCAATAGATGAAAATAAACCAACTCCATTAAATCTCTGGAAATTCTACAAGTAGTAACTATAAGGGATATTAAACACTGGTAAATATAGAGAGATCTTGTATGAAATTAGAATATATTTTAGGTAATATTTGTCTTTATATCAAATAATACATCATGTTTACTTAGATAGGCTACATAATCGTGAAAGTAATAATGTAGATCCTCTAACGGATGTACTCCACAATCAAATCCTTTCTCTAGGGCTAACATAATCGTCCTAGCATAGACTAGCGCTGTATATAGTGCTGTCGCTGGCTTTCCTAATGAACCAACTAGACTAGATAATAGCCTATAATAATGTTCATCCTTAACAATGTCTATGAATAAAATAGCCATATCCGGTATTGTCTGTTTCAATACCTTCTCAAACAATCTCGCTGTGAATCTGTAGGGCTCGATCTTATAATCATTCACTTCTATCTCTTCTTTGCTGAAGAACCCTAGTTCACGAAGGACCTTCATAGCTTCTAAATGTCCTCTATATCTAATGGTGATCTCAAACATTTCCTTAGCACGTACATTCCTTAGTAATGTCCTTAAACCATCACTATAGAAACCTTGATAGAAACCAAAGTGGGGTATCTCTACATCAATTATTTCCTTGAGAGGATCAACTACATTGATCTTTCCATCAATAATTACGCGAGCTGGACGAATGTATTCCTCAATAAGATCCTCTGGACTCCAAGTAATCTGATAACCTACTGGAGGAATAGGCTCTACGGGTATTCCTCCAACATAAATCCTTACTTGGTCAAGATCGCCTAATTCATGATATATTTTTCCAACAACAAGATTAGAGAACCCTGGAGCAAAGCCTGCATCAACGACATAGTATATCCTCTTATTCATACACAAGTTTTCTAGATCATATGGATCAAAGTCAATAAAAGATACGTCAACTACATTCAATCCATTATTCAATAGTTTTTCGATATGTCTTCTAGCTATACGTGATGGTAAAGCAGTAGCAACTATAGGAGTTCCATGAAGAAGATCAACTGCTTCACTTGGATCACATGTCCTATAAAATCTTATGTCTGGATTGATTCTGCTAACATACTTACTTAAGTCTCTACAATCAATTGTAACTATATCTAAATCCTTATACTCCTTACTAACTAGTTCTAACGCTAATCTACCAACTCTACCAATACCTATAAACCCTAGATCCGCCATAAGACATTACCAACACTGCTCTTAAATAAAATATATCATAGTAAGCCTTAAAATAATAACATAACTTAAATGATTCTACAAGGAATGTATTATAAAATACTTATGGAAATGTTGACGTGCCATTCGTCCCTGACCCCCATTAATAATCTGGTTTATTTATGTATATATAAGCTTTAATTTTTGATTATATATTCCTAATAATACTCTGATGCTTCTTTTGGATTTCTGAGAAACTATAATTGCTATAGATCATAATGTTATCTTATGTAATAGGAACAAAGCTAGAAGTATGACTTGTACTTGATTAATCAGTTACTAAAATCTATCTTCATAAACTTTAAACTGATCCTCTTTCAATGCATCAGAGTGAGAAATAGTCTTTTAATCCATTTACAGTCATAATTCTCTTATGGTGTAATCGATGATTGGGATATTTGATTTATTTGGGTCGTTGCCGAAACGGATACTTCTCTTCGGAGTTGGTGGTGGAGGCGATGTTGTATCAGCAGCTGTGCTTGGCTTATGGCTTAGGAGGTATGGATTTATAACATTCATTGGTGCAATTGCATGGGAACGTTTTGTAATAGATCCTTTACCTGGTCCTTTGCCATTCGATACCTTTTATAATGTTAAGAGGATATCTGATAATGTAATAGCAGTTACTAAGGATACCTTTGTAATCAGAGGTTCTAGGAAAATTAAGCCTCAGGTGGCATATGTGTCAGAAGTTATTAATGAACATGTCTATGTTGTTGATTTATGGGATGGTGTTATTGGTTATAGAAGTGGTGTAAAGAAGCTTATTGAGTATTTAGGTATAGATGCCATTATCATAGTTGATGTGGGCGGAGACATACTCGCAACTGGTAATGAGGATAATCTTTGGAGCCCACTTGCAGACTCTATGGGACTTGCATGTTTTAATTCCTTTAATAATAGTGTTTTAGCTGTACACGGTCTTGGAGCTGATGGTGAACTTAATCCGGACTATTTATTGCTTAGAATATCATTAATTGCTAGAGAAGGTGGATTACTAGGAGCTAAAGGCCTGACATCATATGAAGCCCATCTGCTTGAAAAGATTTTATCTAAGGCTATTAGTGAGGCAAGTAAAATACCATTACTAGCATACAAGGGATTTTACGGAGAATATCCTGTGAGAAAAGGTACGAGACAAGTATACGTTACACCATTACAGACTATTACGTTCTTCCTAGATATACATGTAGTCTATAAGCACTCGCCAATGGCGCCAATAGTAGATAATACTAATTCACTTGAGGAAGCTAATTCTAAATTAAACTCTCACGGTATTTATACTGAATATAATCTTGAAAAAGATCTTCTTAGGCATTCCGATAAGTCGTTAGATCCTCAAAATATTATACATGTAAGAGAGAAATATCGGAATCTATTGCGAAATAAAGTCTCTAAAATAGCTACTAATGGTGCATAAACACTTGCATCAATAGTAAATGAATAACTACTTATATATTTCCTCTCTTCTTCAATAAGTCTTTTTAACTAAATCAGTAATGTTTATACACATTCTTCTATATACTTTTTCCATTTTATGCACACTAACTCTTACGACAACACTCAGGATAATCGACTAATACTATTATATACAATAATCTATTAAGCTCAAAGTATAGTTATTATGAAGTAGTGCGATATGAGAAGAATTATTTAAGTAATATATCATGGAGGAATATAAAATGCTTAGATCTTATATGCTATTTTTATAGTTACATTATTATTAACAACAATATCTCCCTCAATAACAACGTATCCAAGATATTATAATAGTGGAGAACAATTGTATCTAGCCATTATATAGCATCAGCCCTTCTATGAGGATCTCTATGGTAATGCTCTTATGCCATGGCTTAGACTCCATGACCCTATTACTAGATCCAAGGCAATAGTTTATGATGTAGGATATGAGTACCTGGTAAATGAAACACAGACATTACCTATAACAGAATCCATAACATCACCGTCAACAATGCCAACAACCTCATTAAAAAACAAATTATACTAGACCATTAGCTGAAGCAGAAGAACTTGATCCAATACATATGATTCTAATCCTATTAATAGTTGTATTACTTCTGATCATATACATGAGGATTAGGAGAAGACTTTTACTTAGTAAAAGATATTTGTTTATTTCTTACGATATATTGTTCAAAATTGCTTAATAGATAAAGTTCTAGTAGTATTACTACTCAAGAATGTTAATAGTAGAGAAAAGACTAGACGTGTTAGTGATGAAGGCTTTAATAGCTGGTTTTAAGAGAATCTCACTAACAGATGTACATAATGAGCCTACATTTACTCTATGGTTGTGTGGATGTAATCTTAGATGCCCATTTTGCCATAATTGGAAGCTAGCTATAGGAGATCGTGAATTATGCAAGCCCATTGACATAAATTATATTGTTGATAAGATTATATCAACTAAGAAGTTTATTACATACCTACATGTTACTGGTGGCGAGCCTTTATTACAACTCGCTGCATTAGAGGAAATATTTCGAAGTGTTAAGGATCATGATGTATCTACTAGCTTGAATTCTAACCTCACGTTTCCTAATAGAATTGAACGGCTATTATCTAAGAATTTAGTTGATCATATTGCAACTGATTTAAAGATACCCTTTGATGAATTAAGTGGTCTCGCTGGAGAGTCAAGTGTTTTATGGA
>CAZVWZ010000038.1:0-5325 GCA_964631195.1 uncultured Desulfurococcaceae archaeon | reverse complement strand
CTAAGCTGGTGTGGGAATCTATCATAGAACTCATGTGCAGGTGTTAGACCAACTCTTTTAAGCATCTCTATAGCCATTTCTCTTGCCTCCTTAGGAGTTGCAAGTCCATGGATAAGTAATGGATGTATTATTTGTTCTCCAATCCTCATTCTAGGATTAAGGCTTGCATAAGGATCCTGGAAGATCATTTGCATTTCCTTACGTAAAGGACGTAATTCCTTGGGTTTTAATGATGTTATATCCTTACCCATGAATACTATTTTACCAGCTGTAGGTTCTTCAAGTCTAAGTATAACTCTACCTGTTGTTGTCTTACCACAGCCGCTTTCTCCAATAAGTGCTAGTGTCTCGCCTCTTTCAATATAGAATGATATACCATCAACAGCTTTTACATATTCCTTTGAACGCCTCATGAAAATATCTAGTAAACCCCGTGTTACAGGGAAATATTTCTTAAGATCTATGACTTCAAGAACCTTGTTCACCATTATGCACCACCCTTTACATATAACCAGCAAGATACATAGTGTCCTGGTTCAATCTCGATTAATGGAGGCTCCTCTTTACTACATGGTTCAAATTTTTCTTTACATCTGGGGTGGAAGCGGCATCCACTAGGTGGTGTACGAAGATCTGGTGGATAACCAGATATTGATTCTATTTTTCTAGGACCCCATAGATCCGGTACACTCTGTAGTAATCCTATGGTATATGGGTGTTTCGGATTATCTATAATTTGGTCAACATTACCAAGTTCTACAAGTTTTCCAGCGTACATAACAGCTATTCTATCACTACGTTCAGCAGCTAATGCAAGATCGTGTGTGATAAATAGTATACTTGTACCCTCTTTCTTAAAACTTTCAATAAGATCCATTATAGTATCCTGTACAATAACGTCTAATGCTGTTGTAGGCTCATCAGCTATCAATAGCTTTGGACGTAGTGCCATTGCTATCGCAATGGAAACACGTTGTCTTTGTCCTCCACTCAATTGATGCGGGTAATAATTAACTCGGTCCTTTGTAAGACCTACTTTTTCAAGAAGATCACCTGCATATCTTAAGGCTTCTTTCTGATCCATTTTAAGATGTATCATAAAGACTTCAGCTAATTGTTCACCTACTTTTCTCAAGGGATCCAGGCTTGTCATAGGGTCTTGGAACACCATTCCAATGTCTTTTCCAAGCATTTTCCTAAATTCTTCACGATCCATTGAAAGTAAATCTTTTCCTTGGAAAACTATCTTCCCTGAAATGATTTTACCGGGTGGAGGTACTAGTCTTATGACTCCATATGCTAATGTACTTTTACCACATCCACTTTCTCCAACTATGCTAATCCACTCATTTTCATTAATAGTTAGTGATACATTATCGACTGCTTTTACAATTCCTGTCAAGGTGTAATAGTATATTTTGATATTAGATATTTCGAGAAGTACCACGGTTATCACCTTGTTTGGGCAAGTGAGATTCTCTCACTTAATGCTTCGCCTATCAAAGCAAATCCCATGGCTAAAAGCATGACCATTAAACCTGGGAAGAATACCAGCCACCATTTCCCATCTAATAGAAATGGTTGTCCAGCCCTCAGATCATATCCCCAGTCTGGTGTAGGTACAGTTACTGATAGACCAAGGTAGCTTAGACCAGCTTCAGTAAGTATGGCGTCTGTAACACTTAGTGTGAATACAACCAATACTGTATGTGCCAGATTAGGAAGTATGTATCTACCCATAATGGTATTGTCTGGTGCTCCAAGCGCTCGTGCAGCATCGACATATAATGAGCTCTTAATACTTAGTGTCTGTCCACGGATCATTCTAAAATAGGTTGGCACATATACGAAAGCTATGGCAATCGCAGTATTTGACGGGCTGGGACCGAGTACTGCAGCTATAGCAATAGCTAATATAAGTGCTGGAAAGGCGTACATACTATCCATAACCATACTTAACACACGGTCCAGTTTACCGCCGTAGTATCCTGAGATTAATCCTAGAGGTATACCTATAGCCATAGATAGAGCCGTAGCAAAAAATACAACATATAATACTATTCTAGATCCCCATATAATTCTTGAAAAGACATCTTGCCCTATACGATTAGTGCCCATAGGATATTCCCATGATGGGGATAGGAAGGGATCAGCTACTCTCTTAGTTGGATCATAAGGAGATATCCATGGAGCCAGTATGGCCATGAATACAAAGAGTAATACAATGCCGACACCTACCCTAAGCATCCACACACCTGGTGCTCTAGTTAGTAAATAAGTCTTTATCACAGACCTTAACATATTCAATGCTTTCTTCAAGTACACTGCTTTATCACCTCCTAATACTTTACCCTAGGATCTAGTAATGCATAGATTATGTCTACTATCAAGCTAATGATGCTTACAAAGAACGCAAAGAATATTATGGCACCTTGTATCGAATTATAGTCTCTGTAATCAATACGGTCGACAATGAACGTACCCATACCTGGCCAGCTAAAGGTTGTTTCCGTAAGTATTGCTCCTCCAAGTAATATAGCGAATTGCAGGCCCATAAGTGTAATAACAGGTATAAAAGCGTTCTTTAGGGCATACCATACTATTTTCCCTCTAGATATTCCACGTGCATGATATGATCTTATAAAGTCCATGCCAAGTATATCCACTAGATTGTTCCTTACAAGCCTCGTATATGCACCACTTAATACAATACCTAAGGTAATGCTTGGAAGTACAAGGTGAGCTAATGCACTTGTCAACGCCCTTATATTACCCGTCAGTATACTATCTAATACATATAATCCAGTTATTGACTGAACCTCGATACCTGGGTCTAGTCTACCGCTGGTCGGTAGTACTCCTAAAACTAATCCAAAGAAGTATTGTAACATTAGACCAAACCAGGGTATGAATAGCGTATATGCTATTATGCTATAAAGCCTCATTCCAGTATCAATAACTGTACCACGTTTAATAGCTGCTAATGTACCTGTCAATAACCCTAATCCTACACTTACTATAAAGCTAAAGATTGTTAGTTCAAGTGTTGCAGGGAATCTAGTAAATATATAATCCTTCACAGGTTTACCCATAGGTATAGCTAATGTCACTCCGAAATCTCCATGAAAAACCTTCCAAAGATAATCAAAATACTGTATATATGGCGGCTTATCAAGACCAGCAATCTTCATTAAGTGTTCAAGCTGTTCTGGAGGTATGTGTCTAGTTCCAACAACAGCTAGGATAGGATTTCCTGGTAGAAGCCTCAGTAGTATGAATACTATAGTATATAGAATAAGTATAGTTGGTATAATCATTAGAGCTCTAACTAATATATAGTAGCCCAACCCCCTAGCCATATCTAGTCATCACTCCAACTAAACTATATGGGTTAGGGGAAAATAATTTATATGCATAGGCCTGAAGGGTATAAAAAATTTATTTAGAAAGAGAATATTCATTGTTCTCATGTCTTATATATTGTAGTATACAGGAGTAACATTGTCGGGTTAGGCACTATGCCCTCTACATTCTCACTAGCTACTATATAGAGTTTGCCCTGGAATATAGGTATATAGGGTACATCTTCAGCTAGATAATCTTGTACTTGTTCATAAAGCTGGGTTCTCTGGTTCTGATCGGTTATTGTCTGTGCCTGTGTTAATAGTTGATCAACAGTTTCATTAGCATAACCAGTGCCACTCCACGAGTTTGCTTCACTGTGTAGGAATGGCGTTAAATAGTCGTCGGGATCAAGATAGTCTGGATACCATCCAAGTAGGTATACTGGCAACTGTCCTTTTCTAATATACTCGACGTAAGTACCCCATTCAGCGCTCTTAATATCGACTTCTATTACTCCAGTAGCCTCCCATTGCTCTTTAAGTAATTGTGCTATATCGGCTTCTGTATCACCATAGTGTGTAGGTGTGTACCATAGCTCTATCTTTAGCTTGTTGTTCTCATCATATCCGGCCTGTGCAAGTAGTTCCTTGGCAAGATCTATGTTTGCATCACCGTATTTGTCCTTAAAGACATCCTTATGACTCCACATACCTATTGGTACCATGCTATATAGAGGTGTGCCAGCACCACGTAATACAGTGTCGATGATGTCTTGTCTATTAATGGCGGCCGCAAGTGCTTGTCTAACTAGTTTATTGTTTATAGGATCTACCTTGGTGTTTAGACAAATGTATCTAATGAATGAGCCAGGTACCTCAATAACCTTAAACCCTGACTTGCCCTGGAAATACTCTATATCTGTTGGCCTAAGTGTTCTCCATGCAATATCGATTTCCCCGTTCTCTAATGCAAGCCTTAATGTAGCCGCGTCACGATAGAATTTAATCACAACTTTAGAAGTCTTAGGTTTATCTCCATAGTAGTATGGATTAGCCTCTAGGACAAGCTCTTCATCACGTTTGAAGTCAACAATTCTATAAGGACCTGCACCACCAGCTGTCTGATCACTATCTATCTTATCTGGAGCATAGTTTGGATGAACAGGGAAGTATGGTGGGGTAGCAACTAATGCTAGGAAGAATGATGTTGGCTGCTTAAGATGGAATACAACTGTTGTGTCATCAGGAGCCTCTACACTCTCAACAAAACTCGTCACGAGCCAAGCAGGATCACCATTGATTGTCATAACCCTGTCAATACTCCTCTTAACATCTTGGGCCGTTAATGGGGTCCCATCAGCAAACTTTAATCCCTCTCTTAGCTTAAAGGTCCATGTCTTACCATCTTCACTAACGGTCCAGCTCTCGGCAAGGCCGGGCTCTATTTCTAAGGTTCCAGGCTTGTATTTAACAAGGCCTTCCATGATATTATTAAGTACTTCCCATGTGAAGAAATCATAAGCATTAGATGGATCAAGATCTGTAACCTTGTCGGTGACACCGATGACTATAATCTTTTCCTCTGCAGGCGGCGCTTCAGCGGGCCTAAGCATAAATAATGCAGCTATTGCCGCTATAATAATTACTACAACCAACACTAAAACAAGGGTTTTTGTAGCAATAGCTTTTAAACCCAACTTCACATATCACCTATACCATATCTTAACATCTTAATTAAATACAGCATTAGTTAAAAAATCTAACCCACCGATGTGGGACATATTTAATAAAACAAATATACCATTGCTAAAAATAAAATTTAAGATTATAAACATATTCCAGATATTTAAGAAATTGATCAAAACAATATAAAATTGTAAAGAAGTAAATGATATATTGAAATAAGAATATTAGCCCATAAATCCGCCGTTTCCTCAAACCGTATCACTCTATGTATTTTTGTTTCTTTGTGATACGGTTT
>CAZVWZ010000037.1:0-12030 GCA_964631195.1 uncultured Desulfurococcaceae archaeon | reverse complement strand
GCTATTTCAGCAATTTCCTTAGTAGGATGAGGAAATATGTATAGACTACCGCCTAGAATAACTATCTTAGGCTTAACATCTTCAATAACTTTCCTAGCCCCATCAACATCTATATTCCATTCATCTAGATCGAATGGCATCTCAATCTGTTCAATACCGAGTGCTCCAAGTGTACCGTATCGTGTATGACTAACATGAGCACCTGCTTGCACGGGTACAACAACTGCTTTATCACCCGGCTTGGTAAATGTACGAAATGCTGACGCATTAGCCGTTGTACCACTAATAGGTCTTAGATCGACATATTCTGTCTCTAATAGATCACCAATGATCTTCATAGTAGTAACTTCAACCTCATCAACGAACTTAAGCCCTTGGTAAAATCTCTTAAAAGGCTTACCCTCCGCATATCGATGCATCATATCATTCATATAGAAAAGCATTGCCAATGGGCTCATAACATTCTCACTAGCAATAAGGTTAACGCATCTCCGCTTTCTCCAAATATTATGCTCAACAACGAGATTAAGTACGTGGGCTAATTCACTTGGAAACTTATCAAATGAAACCATAGGCTTGTCACCAATATGAATATAGATTACATAACCTTATTAATAACTCCTATTCTATCGAAGACATTTTATTTAAAATATTATTTAAAATAATTCAACTTAATAATCTAACAAACGTATATTTGTTCAAAATAAACTCTTTAAGATAATAAATAAAATATTAATATTATTAAGTTATTTACTTATCCACAATAATCTTTTTAGGATCTTTTTCCATGTACTACCTTTTTCTTCAATTTCTTTCTTAACACTTGGCCTATCTCCAAACACTAAGGCTCTCATGGCAAGTCTACTGTCTAGTCTGGAGTATCTGCGAGCTAAAGCAACTAGTGTTTCAAGTTCTTCAATTGTTGCATAGTCTAGGGGAACTCCTTGTCTCCTATTTTTCTCCCATTTATCATATAACATATTCAATATGTTTTGAACCGTATCATCACTATAGAATGCAGCTTTCTTCCATTGATCACGGTTCTCATCTATGAGTATAACAATTTCTCTCTTAAGTTCCTCTTTATATTCCTCTTCATTCTTCATTTACAATCTACTCCTCTAGTGTTTCTTCAAAGAATATCTTACCAATTTCACCTTGTTTAAGTTTACTCAAAGCCCATCCCATACGGTCCAGCAATACAAGTATGGCTGCTTGAGGAGGTATAACACCGATCTCTGTAATAATCGCATCAATGTACTCCGGAGGAGTGACATCGAATGAAGGATTTAGAATTTCGATACCTGGGTGAGCTTCGATCCACTCTCTGGGCACTATCTCCTCAGGAGGCCTCATTTCAATAGGTACTAGTTCCCCGATAACTGTTGATGGTGAGAATTTATAAGTTTCAGCAGCTACAAAGACTCTCACACGCGCTTCATGAGCCGCTAAAGCTACTTGGCTTGTACCGATCTTGTTCACCACCGCTCCATTACTCGCTATTGTATCGGCTCCAACAACTACATGGTCTACTTCGTGCATTACATAACGTACAGCGCTATCAGGTATTTGTACAACAGGTACACCTGCCTCTAGGAGGTATCGTGTAGTTATTCGTCCCTGGAAGAAAGGCCTTGTCTCAGTACTATATACTTTAACAACTCTTCCCATCCGGTATGCAGTTGTTATAACTGATACAGCAGCAGTGCTATGACAATGTGTAAGTATAACTGAGTTATTCTTAATTCTCCGAGCACCTATTTCACCGATCTTGCGTACAGCATCTATACTTTCCTGTATAAATCGATCAGCAGCATTAATGACAGTTTCTCTTAATTCATTAATATCTCCCTGACTCGTCATAAGTCTATACATAACATAATATACAGCATTAGGTAAGCTAACAGCTGTAGGTCTAGTCGATATTATTAGATCAGCTATTTGAGCCATGTATTTACGGAAGCTTTTTTCATCTAATGGACCACTATATTCTAAAGCGGCGATTTTCAGAGCTTCAGCTGCTGCACGTGCAATTCTACCAGCTCCACGTATTCTCATACTCCTTATTGCTTTAGCTATTTCAAGTACTTTATTAGGAACCTTCATAGGCAATCACCCAATAATTTCCTTAATTTTCTTAACAAGTTCTTCTAATTCAAGTACTTCAGGAGGCCATTTACCATATACGTCTTTAAGTACAACTGGTATTGCCTGCGGTGCAAATAATCCACGCTCTGTGGCAATACCGTCTATATATTGAGGTGGAGTGACATCATATATTGGTACACGGGCAATGTAGTTTTCCGGCAAACTTGCCAATACGTCTGGAGACATAAGTCTTCTCCAATCACTCTCAGGTAATTCAATAAGTTCTCCAAATAGTGTTTCAATATTAAATTTCGATATTGGAGCAACTACAAACACTCTAACTCTAGCTTCATTAGCTATAAGACTAATTAGACTCGTTCCTACTTTACTAATAACAGCTCCATTAACTGCAACAGCTTCAGCACCAACGAGAACTTTATCAATATCCTTCATAAAGTATCTAACAGCACTATCAACAATTAATTTAACTGGATAACCAATACTGTTTATCTTTTCTGCTGTAACTAAACCCTCCATGCCAGGTCTTGATTCAGTGACATAGAAGGTAAGTTTCTTATTTTCTTTTTTAGCATACTCAATTGCTTTTAACACACATGTACTACGGCTATGAGTAAGTATAACATCTCCGTCTACAAGTCTTCTAGAGGCTATACGTGCTGCTTCATTACAATCTTCGATAATGCGTCTCTCCCATAAATCCAGGCTTGCAATTATTCTTTCATGAGTTATTTTAATAGATCTATTCTCGCTTATATTGTTTATAATTATTTTACCTAGATCATGAAGCATATTTATAGTTTGAGCAGATGCGGGTCTTTCACGGCTAACCTTGCTAACTATGTTCTCATATAATCTAAAAAGGGACTTATAATTATCTATATTAGCAAATTCCTTTCGAGCATAATTAATTATTTTTAATGTATACTCTGTATTACTATCCATTAAATTAAATCCCAATTTTCTTAAATACTCAATTCTCATGTTAAATACACCCTTAAATGAACATGGTCTTTGTTTATACATATTAATAGCCAGAATAAAAAGATACTGGCAAAATGAACAATGGTTTATTTAATATGATTAATTATATAAGATACAATGTCACTAGCTGTCTTAGAAACACCAGTATAAATTAATTGCTTAGGCGGAATAGGTAGGCTTAAAAGAGGTTGTTTCATTATTCTTAAAATACTTGACATACTAAGAGCTAATGGTCTAAATACATCGGATACTATCTCTACTGCTCTTCTAAAGCTGTTTCCATCATAAAGTAGAACTCTACCAGGGGCTACAACAACTATATAGGAGCTATTAATAGCACTAGGTATGGGTAAAGCTACGTCATTAAAGCTTTCTATCAATACCAATTCATGTCTTGACTCATGATACGCTAGAATGTTATCTAACATGCGATATAATTCAGGGTTTAAGATTAAAGAAGTAAGTTCTTCAACACCTATCTCCACGGTATACTTGATCGACTTAATGAGATCCTTTAATACATTCTTCATAGACTCAAGAATGTATCTATAATTATCCTTTATAAGGTAATGTACTGTCCGAAAGCTTCCATCAATAATTGTTGTTAATCTAATTAGTATTATTTGCGTGAATATATCATCTATGAGATCAATATATCTCCTTATCCTATTTTGATAGAACTTAATGTCGTGTGGAACTAAAAGGAGGTCTAATGGAGATATTTGTTCAATACATTCAATGCAGTTAATTGCCTCAGCATAATGATAGGCATCTTCTCCAACAAGTTTACCTAATTTAATACTATTAATAATTGTTGTATATTGATACCATCCACTATGTCCACCTATGGGTTTATATGGGTAAATATCGATACCTACTTCTTTAAATGAATTCAACAATTCTAGTGCAAGACTTGTTTTCCCAGATTCATATCTTAAAACGCCTGTCACTAGTATCTTCAATCTATATCCCTCCTCAGCTATTCCATTGGTAAAATTAATAAGTAACCTTACTATTAACCTATTATTACATTAAGAATTCGGTGCTAATAATGGGAAAAAGAATACTATTAGCGGTTTTCTATAGATTAAAAAGTCATTACTTAATAGCATTAATAACACTTATTGTAACAATAGTATCTATCTTGGGCACCTTCATAGTATTGGCGAATATAAATAACTATATAATATACGAAACTACAAAAGAAATTCCTATTCATATAACTTTAAACATGAGATTCTCTGGAAGTGATAGAGATGCACTAATTAGAACCATAGATTACATGAAGAATTTTATAAAGGAACTTCGGAATCAACCTGAAATAAATAAAATATCTATGTTACCCATATTTCATTTAACAGGCTATTTAGGCGTAAAGATTTATGTAGATAACAAATCTAATGTAGTAGGAGGGATCATGTCATTCTCAACATTATATGGTGAAGCTATTAGATTCAATATATCTGAGGGAAATATAGAAGAAAATAAGATCGGTATTGAACAAGGTTTACTTGAATCCTTTGGCCTCAAAATAGGTGATCATATCGCTATAGAGATCATTGATAAAATTAGAAACAATACTATACTTGAACTAAGAAATCTTGAAATAGGATATGTATATACTTTGAAAGAGTATAAGGGAGGCATTGGACTTGGCGGTTTCGGCGTTGGTGAACCGTTTCCCACTAAATTGCCTGATTTCATTGTTAATGAAAGTATTTTGAGAGAAATTATTAGAAAAGTATATTCTGTGCCTTATGCGATGTCTGTTGGAGAAAATCTAAAAATGTATATTGATTATGTTTTGGATATTGTACTTAGTGAAAAATATCTTGTCCTCTATAATCCTGATCTAGCTTATCAATTAATAGATGAATTTATTGATAATAAACTATCTTCTGCTTCTGAAAATGTATTTGGTAAAGACATTATACCTGAGAAAAGCAGTTTCTTCTTTATAGTAAGTAGGAACTTTAAAACTACTGAATTGACTTTGGGAAATTCAACCGTTGATTTAATGTCAAATATTGATTCTCCAATACAAGATACGATATCTAGGTTGAAATCCACTATGCAGTTTCAAATGACTACAATTCTGGTAACAGCTTCGCTTCCAATATTTATCGGGTCATGGTACTTAATGGTAGTTGTAGCAAGTATAGTGATATATGGTCTTAGACGGCATTTAACACTTCTAATGACTAGGGGCGTACCTTCTAGTTCTCTTAAAAAACATTATATGGTCTTACTAATATTTATCGGCCTTATTGCTGTAATTATATCATTACCATTAATTAACTTGGCATCAAAACTATTTACAACAATGATATTAGGCAGGGTATTTTATGAACCTCCATTAACGGATCCATTTATCATAGTTACTGCTTTAATCATAGCTGTATTATTGACGTTATTGGTTTTGAGAAGAAGCCGTAAGTACTTGGATATAAAGGCTGGCGAATTAAGCTTTGTAACAAGGGTCTTTATCCCTGCTGAAAAAACCATTTGGAAACCAGGTACTCTACTGACAATATTATTAATTATTAGTATCATAAAGTACGCTATGTGGTTAACTGGATTTACGGTTGCTGATCTGACTAGAAGAGCTATTGAAACGGGTAATATGGGATTGCTTATTGCATTATCTATATATAGCATTATTGATTCGCTTGCAACTTATATTGCTCCATTTGTTATCACATATTTTCTCGTACAGTATATTACACATTCTGGAAAGATCCTTAATGTTTTCTCATCTTTAATCACTAGAGCTGTATCTGGTAGCTTAAGTGATAGTGTAAAGGAACTGATTTTAAGGGGTAGTTCTAGATTATATAATGTATCATTTGTTATTGCACTTGTCTTTGCTGTATCATTAAACTATTTGGGTATGAGTACTAGTCTTGAGACATGGTTTCCGGATATGAAGGAGTTCTTAATTAATGTCTATGGCGAATATAGTACGATACAGCAGTTTAGTTATCAGGGAATGATATATACTAATAAGTTGATGGTGTATTATGGTCTTGTATTGGCTCTTTTAAGTTCTATATTGATGGCCCTCGTTCTTACAAAAGATCTAGATAAAGAAATGGTTATCCTTAGGGCACGTGGAGCTGGGATAAAGGATTTATTAAGGCTTGTCTATGGAGTCCTATTCACTGTTGTTTCAATAAGTCTTGTAATAGGTTTTGTTAGCGGTATTATATGGTTAAAAGGAGGAATTGACGGGATAAATAGCGGCATGAGAGTAGCTCCAATAGCATTCAATGAGACATCAAATATAGAAATACCCTATGTTACAATAGTATTTAGTATATATGATCTTGGCTATGTCATTGCTATTGTTACTTTATTACTTCTTATACCTCTCATTATAATTTTTCTCCGTATATCGAAACCTGTAGCTGAAAAGCTCCGTTCAATTGGGTGAATATAAATGTCTCAGTCTAAAAGAATCAGGCAGGTTCATATAAAAGTCACTGACCTTGTAAAAATTTATAGAGCTGGTGATATAAGTGTACATGCACTTAAAGGAGTGGATCTTGAGGTTAGGCCTGGAGAGATAATTACTATTATGGGGCCTAGTGGTAGCGGTAAAACAACTCTATTGAATCTTATAGGTGGTATAGATAAGCCGACTGCTGGATCTATATTTGTTAATGGAGTAGACATAACCAGATATAATGAATCACAACTAAGGCTTTATAGACTATACACTGTTGGATACATATTTCAGTTCTTTAATCTAGTGCCAACACTCACAGTTCTAGAAAATATTGTATTGCCTATGCTTATTGCGGGATGGAATAAGAAAAGAGCTATAGAAAGAGCTAAGGAGCTTTTAAAGAAAGTTGATCTACTTGGAAAGGAGAATAGATTTCCTGAGGAACTTAGTGGTGGTGAGAGACAACGTGTTGCTATAGCCGTGGCATTGTCTAATGATCCACCATTAATACTGGCAGATGAACCTACTGGTGAACTTGATATAGTTAATGCTGAAAAAGTTGTTTCCTTGCTAGTTAATTTAGCTAGGAATGGTAAGACAATTATTGTTTCAACACATGATCCACGTGTAGCACGTATGACGGATCGTATATACATGCTTGAGGATGGCAGGATCATAGGAGTGTATACCCCTGAAAGGCTTAGTGGGGGTACTGCTATATCGGAAATAGGTCTTGAGAGACAGATCGTTGACTATCTTAAGAAAAGAATTAATGGATTACAAGATGAACTTAAAGAACTTGAGAAACTATTTCGTGAAGGAAAGATTTCAGCTGAAGAATTTATAAATAAATACAATAGGATTAAGGAGACAATAACTTTACTCAAAGACGAGATTGCAAGGCTTGGAGCAGGCGTTGAAGTGTAAATTATCTATTCTAAGCTATAGACTTATTTTCTATGCCCTATGTTTAGTATAAGGTATAGAGGTATAATATGCATGGATGAAAAAGTACAGAGGGTGTAAATGGTTTGAACAAATGGCTAATTTATGGTTTGATCTTGTTAATGATGATCTCTCATGTAAGTGCTTTATCCATAGTATACACTCAAAAACTCCCGTCAAAAGCACTAATAATACTGGCTCCAGCCATGGATTATCAAGAACTCATTGAACTCCTAGGAACTAATGTAACGTTGGTTGGGAAATCAAAGATCATAGAATTAAGACAATACCCACCATATACATCTCTATATTATGAATATTTACTATTATCACCAAGTGGATATGATTTATCCAATGGTATACCTGTTGATAACTATATTCTTTCCTGGAATGGTAGTAAGATTGATCCAATTATGCTAATAAATCAATCAAAAATTATCGAATTATGGGGAGATCTTGATACAGTTTTTATTAATGTACGTATCGTTAGCCCAGAAAATCATTCTAGAACTGTTAACCTGGAATATGGATTGGAGAAGGCTATTATTCCCCCAACATTATTTGAGCTGGAAGTCAATACTAGTAAACATTGGAGCTTATTAAACACAGATATTAGAGTAACTCTTGTCAATAATAGCTATACAATTGAAATATTAAATTATGGTATAAAGTTTAATCTCACAAAGGACAATCCCGTATCACCAGTCATTATGCTATCTGTTTCCGAAAATAAGACAGAGAATATTGTTCCAGGAAATTATAGACTTAGATTCAGGATCCATGTAATAGATAATAATAGAATATTACTTCTAACACTTGGAACACGTCATCCGAATAAAGAATTCTCAGAATTCTATCAAGGATATGATAGACCAATAACTCCTCACATAATCTTAAATAATACAATAATAAATAAACTACCTCCAGAAATGATTCTATGGGTCATAGATCAGGTTGCGAATTTCTACGTAAATCTAGCTGATTATGTTCTGACTAAATATAATAAGTTAATTACATATGCATATTATCCATTGTTTGAAGAAACATATAAAATTCTGCAATTTATAGATAACGAATCACTTGCCCACGATCTTATAAAGATGGTATATGAAGGATTTAATGAATTTATCAAAAAAGCCAGGATTAAGATGGGCGAAGATGCAACCATTACATATATTATATCTCCATATACAATTACTGGTCAATTCATAGATCTGAACCTTAACTATGTGGCTCCTGGTATTGTTGAATATAGTGAAACAGTAATTCAGGATCTAGTTTCACATGATGTAAAGTTTAGTATAGAATCCATTAGAGATACCAAGTATGTGTTTATAACAGATAGTAAAATAGGTTATGGAAAAGGCTATATGATTATATATCCGTCATTGCTTAATACGGTCAATAGCCCCATTAGTGCTAAGTCTCTTCAGTTATTTAATATATTAGCTGGTTCATCAGGATACGGCTTAAAACAACTTATTAGACGTGTCGATGAATTAAATGACGAAGTTACTAAATTAAATAATAAGGTTAATGAATTGAATTCAACAAATGCTAATCTTAGAAAGGAAATTGAGGACCTAAAGAAGACGCTTGGCGAGGCTAATGCTACGATTGTTAGGTTGAAGAATGAAATGGCTAGTTTAAAGGAGCAGATTAATAAAGTTGAGGATGAAAAGAGACAGGTGTACATATACTTATCTATGGGAATTGCCGCTGCCATAGTACTATCTTTAGTATATGTGTTGATAATACGGGCGATTGCTAAAAAGAGGTAGAGATAATATTACTTTAAACTTTGTAATAGTATTTTTAGATAAATATTAAATCCTGTGTATTTTATCAACCAGATGGCAATGATTGTAGATGCTATTAAAAAACCTAATGCATTAATAAATAATCCGTCTGATCTAAAGCTTGCTATTCTAAGACATTTTTTAGACAGTGGATATAAAACATATATGCCTCTCGGAGTTAAGGAGTCAAAGAAAAGATGTAATATATATCCTCCAATAAATGCAAGTGAAATATATAGTGGTGAATCTCTTGTTAATAACAGGAATTTACTATAAAGAGCATATGAAGCTATGTAGATAAAACTTGTAAAAACCATTGCAGCAATAAGGTTATGAAGTCCTTTTCTATGTCTGTATTTGAGATCTAAGTCTGGAAACCATCCACCGAGCCAACCAGATAAAATGGTATATGGAAGAATATAGTAATTACTACTTGCAATAAGAAATCCTAGAGCTAAACCCATATAGGCATGAATGCTCCTCTTCAAATGAAATCCTCCATCATAAAATATAGTAATTTAAACTATTAAATAAATAGAGAGATCATATTTCAATTAATAAGGAAGTCGGCAGAGGACCACTTCGTCACCGACTCAGATTGTTCCCGGGGTATCTCCCTCATCCATTAATAAATTATATGTTAATCTTTTTTCTATTTTTCTTCAGGAAAGTCTTAGTATGTATAGATGGTGCCTATCAATTTGGATAGCACCAAGGTTTATGAAGAACTTTAGGTGGAAACTTCTTCTCTTTACCTAGTCTTTCAAGAGGTTTCATCAAATGTTTAAAAGATCTGGGAGGGGGTTGATACCATCCAGGTAATAGTTCCCTAGGGATCTCTTTTGGAATTTTCTTTGCAAATGGATCACGGTACTTGCATTTAGGGCATTTATAGCCCTTACCTTTACCCAAGCTTTTCATACGCTTTCCACATTTAGGGCATTTTGGAGCCTCATAAACTATTTTAGGAGCGACTTGAATTACACGCAATTTTTCAAGGTTAATGGTTTTATCATGTTTACTACTTGGCGGTCTGACGACACCATAGATCTCTATAAGATCGTTTATCCACAATTTTTCAACAATATCTCTAAATTTTCCTGTAGGCTCATAAGCTGCTACATCAATTTCTCTAAAGCCATCTGATACACTGAATATCACATGGCCTCCAGCTATTCTCTTAGGAGGCTTAGAAACTCTACCCTGAAATATTACACCTGTATAGATATAGGCCTCATTAAGACTTGATATTTTTCTTAAATGGGCATCTGTACCTTGATTAGTGCGATAAATAATCCATCTTTCAATGGGTTCCTTGATTTGTACAATATTCAATGCCTTTACCAATATCTCTGGTGATTCACCACGTATTCCAAGTAAGACGGGATCGGGACCATGCGGAGTAATTAATGGCCTATCAATTTCATAGTCATAATTAAGAAAAGTATCTCCCCTTGTTAAACGATCCATTTCCTTAACACTATCGTGATCTATTTTCCTAGGAAGGCCCCAATAATCTTGTTTGCGATAAACTATTAATTCATATGTATAGTCGGTATTGGTCAATGTATTACCGATGCTTGCTAATGCTCCAATGATCCCTCTCTTTATATTACCTAGGTGTTTAATCCTTACTCTGTCACCGAGTTTATCTATAATACGTTGGACAAGATCTAATGGTATAATGTCCCAGACAGCTTTCCAACCAAGCCATTTAAGCTTATCACTTACCTCTCCAATATATAATGCGATAGCTGGACTGCTTTCTGGATGTCTAAAGTAAGATATGTATTCATAGGCATTTGAAACGGCTTCCTCGAATAGTTTATAGCCTATGTCTATATCTTTTACCTTTAATCGAATAACTACTGCACCATTACCACGAGTCTTCCAAGGTACGCCGGGACAAAGTCTAATTAGATTCGGATAATCTATAAACTCTAAATATCTTCTCTTATACCATTCTATAACTAATTTAGATACAAAGTCAGTAGTACATCCTCCGAAAGGACTATCAATATCATCGAAACCTATATGAATAATAGCCATTACGAGTAACCCTACCAATATCATTTTCTCAGTGGGAAATATATATGATGCCAATTACTAGAAGCATTATTGTTTAAATAATATCTTCTTGGGTAAAGCTTATAATTTTTGAACGAATATAATACCAACAATAATATTCTATAATAAAATGCAAAGGTTTAATATTGGATTCGAAAATAGATCTTTCTATAGTAGAAGCTACAGAATTAATTGCAGTAACTTATAGCTGGTATGTTAACTAATAAAGTAACAAGCGAACACATATCCATGGTTATAGGAGCATTCGTGGAAGTTATAACAGGATATGGTTCCAGGAAATATATGGAGAAATGAAGGGTTGAAAGAGAATTAGCTTTATTGAGAAAATGAATTAATCAACGATAGTAATCACGAGTATGATATATTTTGTTTAACAGTCTCTATTTAATAATAGGTGTTGAATGATTTGTATAATGAAGTGTTTGAAGAGACATGGAGAACCTTCGATCAAGTTGCACATGTATATAGAAGAAAACCATGGAGCATAGTTTATAGAGTACTTGAGGACAGTATAGAACTATTTGGAGATATAGGATCGGGCCCTGGACATAATGCGCTTGCCATATTAGAGGCACTAGAAGGCTCACGTGGTGTAGTAGTTGATATATCATTTAATATGGTTTACCAAGCTATGCGAAGAGCCTATAGAAGAGGCTTTTC
>CAZVWZ010000036.1:0-12045 GCA_964631195.1 uncultured Desulfurococcaceae archaeon | reverse complement strand
TGTAACTTTGTACTAATAGGATATAATATAGCTGTTGATGAAGCATTTAATCCTGTAATCTTTATTATTGCTTCAACCTTCTCTTTAGAAACAGCATTACTATATCCATTAATTATAGCCCTTGCTATTGCTTCAGCTCTAGCACTTGCCTGTACATTAGCTCTCCTATAGATCTCTACATGAGCTGTGGAGTTAAGGCTTAAAAGATTAAATGTAAATCCCTTAGGAATTATAATTACTAGATCTATACTTGAATTATAGACTACACTGGAATTGCTAGCTTCATATACATTGAAGCCGTATCCTTTCAAGCCATTAATTAACTTATTTACGAGATCCCTTGAGGAGAATGTAAGGTTTAAAAGTTCACTATGTAGTTCTTCACGGTCCATGTCAACTATTGCTATATTCACAGGTTGTTGTGTAACAAGAGCTAAACTAAGGAAGCCAAGTAATGGAAAGAATATAAGTGGTAATAATAGACTTGTTGCTAACGTTTTATAGTCTCTAGATAGATCAAGTAATTCTTTCCAAAGCAATACTTTGAAATTATGTCCCTTCATACCTATATCCAGCCTCTTCAACTGCTTTTACAAAAGCTTCTTCAAGATTAGATGCACTATATTTTTCGAGAATTTCTTTAGGATGCCCTATAGACACTATTTTTCCACGGCTAATGAATGCTATACGATCACATAAATATTCTACTTCAAGCATATTGTGACTAGATAATATGACTGATGAGCCTGTTTCACGAACATACTCTCTTATCATTTTCCTAACACGGACACTTGCATATACATCTAAACCACTTGTAGGCTCATCTAGAATGGCTAGAACAGGTTTTGTCATAAGAGCTATTGCAAGTAAGAGCCTACGTTTCATACCTTTACTATAATCACCAGCTCTATCATAGACTCTCTTACCAAGACCGGATAATCTTATTCCAAACTCTACAGTTTCATCAACATGATCCGGTTTACGGAGTTTAGCATAGAATAATAGATGTTCATAACCAGTTAGACGAGGATAAACCTCTGCTTCTTCAGGGAGATAGCCAATATATTTTCTAGCTTTTACAGGATCTTTTAAAGCATTAATGTTTTTAATAAATATCTCTCCACTATCCGGCTTTATTAACGTAGCAATCATTCTCAATGTAGTTGTTTTACCAGCTCCATTGGGCCCGATAAGACCGAATATTTCTCCTCTAGATATAATAAATGATATTCCTGCAACCGCTATTCTCAAACCATATCTTTTGACGAGATTTTTTACAATCACGACATTATTGTTCAATCCATTTAACACCAGCTTATGTACTCCTATAATACTAGGACACAATACAAGGTTTTAAAATATAATGAATACAGCTACTCTATTATGGGTCAATGAATGCTATATAATAGAGTATTACTTGGATCTATTGTGCTATAGTAGTTTTTCTAAGAGGGTTAGTGCTATATAGACTAGACTATATCCCATATACTTGGACTGTGTTTCTCTCATTGTTTTTTATTGGTGGTGCTAATGACGTACATTGATAGTAGAGAGCTTTTAAAGTTGAGGGTAAAGGATTTTCTAGACAAATATGGTGATAAAGGAATCGTTGTCCTCAAATCCGCGGTTGAGGTTTCTATAAATAATGGTTTTAGAATTAAAAGATTCGGTGATTTCAGCTATAAATCTCTTATAATTAAGTTAAGATCTATAGGTATTAATTATAATCCATCTAATCTTCTCCGTATTCTTGAGAGAAACTATGGTATTCTTGAAAAAACTTTTTCAAGTAGTAATCAGACATGGTATAGATTTGTTGATATTGATGCAGTTCGTGAAGCTATACAAGAATATATGGGTATTATAAATAACAGTGATGATCCAGATATTAGACTTCTCCGTATAAAGTATCGAAGTCTTCAACCAGATAAGCTATTATCTGTTCTTAAGAGCCTTTATAGGAAGCCTCGTTTAAACAAATATGATATTGGTCTTTTCCGTGAAATAGTATTTAAGGATTTAGATCTCGTAACTGATCTGCTAAATAGGATGTTAAGGTACGAAGATCTATTTACCAATGAAATAAGGGTATTAAATGAGATCTTGGTTTACGCTGATTATGTGGCTTCGAAAATCGCCGGAGTTGATATAGGTATTTCTTTAGAGGATGAACATATTCAGTATAAGAACGCTATAATAGGTAGGGAAAAAGAATTATAACTAAGTTATCTATACTATATTTTGGGCTCTCACATGATACCTTATGAACTAGCAGTAAAGTATTTTGTAAATCCAATTAAAGCTATACTAATCCATAGACTTTACAATGAAGGGTATGCGCAGGCAAAAATAGCTAGGCAATTAGGTATAACTCAGCCTATGGTTTATAAGATAGTAAATGACCCTATTGATAAGTACTATAATATATTATATGATATAGGCTTCACAAAGGAGGAAATAGACTCTTATATCAATATTTTACTTAGTCCTCTCATAAAGAATGATACTGAAAGATATATGATATTATTCTCTACTATTGTAAACCAGGTGTTATCGGCTCAGAAATTGTGTACTTTACATTATAGGGTTTCAAAAGATATACCATGTGGTTGCAGTATATGTAAACATCTTCATCCGGCAGGAGTATCTTCGCCATTAATTATAGAATATGAAAGGGCTTTAGAAAGACTAATTAGTGATCCTAAGGCTTACAAGCTTGTACCCGAAGTAGGTATGAATATTGTATATGCATTACCAGGGCCTCAGTCAATAAATGACATTATTGGATTACCTGGTAGGATAGTTAAAGTCGATAATAGGGTGGAGGCTGTTGGTAGACCGTGCTTTGGTTGCAGCCATCACACAGCATCTATATTATTGCAAGTTGCTATGATTAATTCATCTATAAGGGCTGCAGCTGTCATTAGATACGACCCGATCTTTATTGATAAGCTCCGGTTTATGAGAATGAGAATAGCAGATACGGGTCCTCACGGTAATACTAAAGATTTTAGTAATTCTATCAAGCGAGTTATAAGGAGACATAGGGGTAGAATAGATGTTATAGTCGATCATGGAGGCTATGGACTTGAGCCGGTTATTTATATATTTTCAAAAGATATAGAGGATCTAATCGATACATTACTTAGGCTAATTGAGTAGTTATGGGTGCATTCAGTGAAAATAGCGATTATTGGAGGAGGAAGTATAGGGGGTCTTTTGGCTTATTTTCTATATCGTGGTGGTGTAAGGAATTTAGACGTTTATTATAGGAGTTGGAGAAGTGTAGAGACAATTCGTGAACACAATGGTGTAACCATTATATTATCCAATGGTAAAGATGCTTTCGTACCATTTAGAGCATTTCATCATACAGAAGCGCATGGAGTATATGATGTCGTGTTCAATGCCGTTAAAGCGGTTGATTTAGAAAATACCAAGGAGCTCATGATGAAGATCGATAGTGGCAATACATTATTCATTAGTTTACAGAATGGCTTCGGATCATACGAATACATGGAAGAACTGTTTACACCCTACCGTGTTGCATGCGGGGTTGTAAGGATTGGTGCACAAAGGATTAAACCTAATATAATTCTTGAAAAAGGCATAGGTTCTATTATATTTGGACAACATATAGGGTTCCATAACCTATTACCTGGAATAGTCAGAATATTGTCTAAAGGCGGTTGTCCAGCATGGATAACGTCTAATATTGATTTTGAGAGATGGCTTAAGCTAGGTATGAATGCTGTCATTAATCCTTTGACAGCTATCACTAGATCACAGAATAAGATCATATTATCTAAATGGGGTAAAAGATTGGCATGGTTTATCCTGAGAGAACTTGTGGAAGCAGCTAATCTGGAAGGATATAATCTTGATCTTGATAGGCTTTACAGGCATGTCATAAGAGTTGCTAAGGTAACCAGAGAAAATTATTCTAGTATGGCTCAAGATATACTCACTGGTAGAAAGACGGAGATCGACTATATTAATGGATACATTGTAAAGATTTTGGAGAAGCATGGTAGAGAATCAATTATTAATAGATTTATCGTTGACATAATTCATTTAATAGAAGAATCATTTAGAAAATAAGCAATTATATGGTGTATATGTAAAACTTTTATCTCTAATAGGGGCTTAATTAGTTACTGGGTATTCACTTATTAGGTTATAAATTAGGTGTTACAATGTTTAGGAAATGGTCACTATTAATCATCATTATTTTGACATTATCCATATTTATGGAGCCCCTGTGTACCTTATCTAGAGAGAACAATCTTCAAATAAATAGGAAAATAATACCTCTTAAATGGTTTAATCTTCTTGATAGAGATCATGATTATATCGAAGATTCCTTAGAAGAAATGGTTTCAAGATCTAGTGTTATTAGATCGATCGTTATATTATCGATGCCTCCGACCAGACATCATCTTGATATACTTAGATCATTAGGTGCAAGAATTATCCGTGGTCCATGGAGACATGCATTATATGGATTTTCTATAGAAATAGATTCCTCTAGAATACTTGAACTAAGAAACCGTCTACTAGCTACAGATGTCAATAAAGATGGATATTCAGATCTATTGTTCATACAGGCCATGCACAAGTACGATCTAGCAATGCATTATGCATCCAGGCATGCAGTTATACGTCCCTTTGTATGGGATCGCAATATTACTGGTAGATATGTCGGTATAGCTGTACTTGATAGTGGAGTCGATATCAATGCTCCTGGAATACCCTTATCTCCTCAAAGATTAACAGGCTATGATGCTACAAATACTGCAAAATGGTATATTGATGAATATGATCATGGAACCCACATTGTTTATATTCTTGCAGGTAGCTATAATGGTAGCGAAAACCATCTCCCGCTATCTTCAGAATTTATAGCCAATATACCTAGTGGATTAGGCTACATTAATGTTTATTTAAAATATCCTATTCCTGTATTTAGCCGTGGTAAGCTCTTAGTTAACGTATATATCCATGTATATAATCCTGGTTTTACCTACGAAGCATACTTATGTAAAGTACCTGGTTACGCTGATCCTCTACAAGCGGGTTATAGAGGAGATATTCAATGTATTATATCTAATGATACATGGGATCGTTTAGGTAATGATATAGGGCATACTAAGCTAGAACTATTCATTGATAATGAGAGTAGTTATGGTAACTATGTATTAGGTCTTCGCCATAACTATATAGACTCTATTGATGCATGGGCTAATGCATGGACCCCGTCAAATATAGTCAATGATCACTATAATTTATCTCAAGGTATAGCTCCAGATTCTAGAATATTAATGGTCCGTGTAGTTGATAGCCTTGGTAATATATATAGTGATTATATAGTTGATGGCATAGATTATATTTTGTCAGTTATGGATTCATATAATATAAGTGTTGTGAACATGAGTTTTGAAGGGCAGGGATACGATGCCGCTCTTGAGCTAGCTTTATTAAATGCGTTTAAGTCTGGATTAGTGCTTGTAGCTGCGGCAGGTAATAGAGGCGCATCTAATAATGTCAATGGCAAGGCATCAAATGCTTATCCATCTGCTTTTCCATGGGTTACTAGTGTTGCAGCCGTTGACGGGTTTAATAATATAACATACTATAGTAGTCAAGGCGGATATAGTACTTATGATAATAAGACGTTAAAACCCGATGTAGCAGCACTTGGCGGGGGAGGATCATTTCAAGTATATTGTGCTGATTCTAATAATGAAGATGACTTCTTTTTCAATGATACAATAAATGATCTCGGCATATTTAATGGTACGAGTGCATCAACAGCTATTGTATCTGGTATAGCTGCTCTAATAATTGATGTATTTAGGAATAAACCATATAATTCAACACATAGCTTATGGGATGTATTATTAGGGATTAATGCCAGTCAGGCAGCATTAATTGTAAAATATATTATCGAGGCATCAGCATATGAGACATATCCATTAGTGAGAACATACAATGGAACAGATCTCTCGATGTATTCTCCATCACTTAATAGAGGCGGTAAGGATGTACATGAAGGTTTCGGTGTTGTTGATGGATATGCTGCTATTAAAATGGCTACTCATTTATCTGATTTCCTGGCTAAGAAATTAGCTGGGGGCCCATCTT
Organism: uncultured Desulfurococcaceae archaeon; assembly: GCA_964631195.1. Classification (GTDB taxonomy): domain Archaea; phylum Thermoproteota; class Thermoprotei_A; order Sulfolobales; family Desulfurococcaceae; genus CAZHDB01. The sequence continues at coordinate 5,901 of CAZVWZ010000036.1, read as the reverse complement.
ATCCATATGATTATGTACTTGGTCAAAGAAATATTCCATTTATTAATTATTCTACATTATTAAGAAATGGCACATTATATGGTGTCTTACAATCTCCTTATTATCTAAACTTCCCATTTAATTCATCAGTTGATAGTCTAGTCGTGCACTTTGAAGACTATAGTCCCATATTTAATGATGTAAATTATCAGACAATCTATGGATTGAGGTTAAGGGCAGACACAGTTGATCCTAATAATACTAATTTTGATATCCACATCTATTTACTCAATTTTACGAGATACGATATACAGCTCCTCAACAATACCATAGGAGGTTATGGAATAATAGATGAGATATTGTATTTCCGGCCACCAAAAGAAGAATCCAATCCCAATACCGACTTTATGTACTTAGTCACTATTAAGAGGGCAACAGAAGCTTCTGCAGGTGGGAAAGCATATCTCTATATAGGGCCTGGATTAACTGCGAGTTTTATGGATGGAAGATTTATATGGATTAATGCAACAGCTGTATCACCGTCTTCTATAGCAAGGTACGCATTAGTGATCATGTATTATAATAGTTCATCAGGGCCGCGTGTATATAGGGAATCAATTATAGAAACTATTGATCTTAATGGATTTGCCAACGTTAACACATATATTGACATAGGCCATGGTCTAAACAATAGTTTACCATGGTATGTATGTGTATTCTTCACTCGAGATAAAAGGGATCTAAGTAATTTGACCGCGTTAAGCATTGTTGAGGGCCCTATTATTGTTAAAGTAGATATAGGAGAACCAACCTCTTTAATCATATCATCAGTAAATAATACTCTTGATAATACCTACTTCAATATTATAGCCAGGCTCTCTTATATGGATACGGATGCCCCAATACCTAATGCAACAATTTACTTCTATAGATCTGACCATCTAAGTAATACTTTAAATGACTATATATTGATTGGAGCAGCCTCTACGAATGCTTCTGGCTATGCTGTTTTTACATGGAGCGAGCCGGATAATGGTACATATTACTATATAGCAGAGTATCGTGGAGACACTTATAGACAATATAGTCTTAGTAATGTTGTTCAAGTAGAAATTTATATGAGGACAATTGTTGAAATAAGTCTAAGTAATAACTACACCTACACGGTTAAACCAATAACTGTTAATGTTTCTCTTAAAGAGTATTATAGTGGAGAACCAATATCTGGTGAACAAGTGGATATATGGATTAGCTATGATAATGGGAGTACATGGATATTGTTATTTAATGGCTCAACTGATTCTTATGGAAAAATAGTATATTCACATATCTTTGCAACTGCCGGAACATACTTATTAAAAGCTAACTATAGTGGAAATATGAACTATTTACTATTACCTAATCAATCATCCATTAAGACCGTATACTCTTTAAAGACCCCTACATCACTAAATATTTCACACAACGGTACTCGTCTAAAAGTATATGATAAGGTCGTATTTACCATTCAATTAAACTACACCTATAATTCTATTACTGAACCTGTAGCATTAGCACCAATCTACCTTGAACTATGGAATAGTACGAACTGGATCATAGTCGATAGAGCCATTACAGATAGACAGGGTTATGCATCATTGTCATATGTATTTCCGGAAAATGGGTCATATATTTTTCGACTACACTACAGAGGTAATGAGACTTTCAAAGAGTATACATCGAGGAATTATACATTAATTGTCGATAGCTTATCAACAATTATAAATATTTTAGATAAGCCCTCTATAGGACATGTAAATAAAACCCTTATTCTATCAATAAAGCTCATTGATGAGAGAGGTAGACCGTTGCCAAATGAGGCCGTTAGGCTATTAAAATTAAATGGCTCTGAATGGATCGATATTGATGTTGAAAGAACTAATGTATATGGAGAAGCTATATTTAATTGGATAGAACCAAGTATAGGAAACTACACATATAAGATTATTTATGAGGGTAGAGAAGGGATCTATAAATATAGTGAGACAAAGCCATTCAATATATCGATCTATGGAGCAATTACGGAATTATCCCTAACAGTAAATACTTCAATAGTAGATATTAATGAGACTATATTATTAAGGGCCCAGTTACTTAAGAATGGAGCTCCAGTAGCTGGGGAGGCCATATTATTTCAAAAACTTATTAATGATTCTTGGATAATCATAGGTTCAAACATCACAGATTCCAATGGATACGCTATGATGGTTTACAGTGAAAAATATGCTGGCACCTATACATATAGAGCTGTCTATCTAGGTTCAACTCTACTATATAAGTCATATAGTAATAATGTAAGTATAATAGTTGAGCCTATCCCTACTGAAATAATTCTAAACATTCCATCATCAGTGTTTACTACACAGGAAATAGTTATAGAAGCGTATCTAAGAACTGGCGATTCTCGGCCATTACACGGATATAATGTATCATTTTGGATCAGTACAAATGGAGGTACATGGACTTTTTTAGGAACTAATATCACTGATGGTATGGGAAGAGCGATCTATAAATACTCGTTTTGGAGAGCTGGTACATACTTAATAAAGGCATATTTCGTAGATCCATATAAGCTTTATGGGAAATGGATTTATGGAGATTCTGAAGGAGTTAAGTTTATAGAGATAATTAAGACACCAATAGAAGTAACGTTACTTACAAATAATACAAGTCCATATGTTAATGAAACAATACTATTATTGGCTAAGATAGTGACAGTAAATGGTTTTCCTCTCTATCCTGCTAGTCTGAATCTGTATATAAATAATGTCCTTGCATATGAATTGTATACTAATAGATCTGGGTATGTATCGATCGAGCTTAGAAACAATGCATATGATACATGGAGTATATATGTAGAGTATATTGGTAATGAAACATATGGTTACGGTAGGAGCAATACTATAAATATTACATGGAATCCACTACCTACAATTATAGAATTATTTACTTCCCCCGAAACCATAACTATTGGAAACAATTTTACTTTAATAGCATGTATTAGGGATAAAATACATGATAAACCAGTTGGTTATTACAGGTTAGCATTTTGGAGAAGCATTAATGGTACTAAATGGGTAAATATAGGCTATGCATTAACCGATAGTAAAGGCTGTGCATTAATATCTATATCGGAAAATATACCTGGCCAATACATGTATAAGGCTAATTTCTCAGATCCATATGAGGGAATAGCTGGAAAATGGGTGTATTTGAATAGTAGTAATACTGTTTTAGTCAATGTTAATTCTACGTCAAGTCCTCTAATCATCCTAAATTCAAGTACCAAAAAAGCTTATGTTGGAGAACGTGTAAGGCTATATGCTTTATTATTAGATCCTATATCTGGCGAGCCATTGAAAGGTTATCAAGTATTGTTCTTCATACGTATTAATAATATATGGAGGGAAATATATAGATCCACTACTGATGCTCATGGAATTGCACAGGTAATTATTATGCAATATAGTCAAGGAAATTACTCATATAAAGCTGTATTTAAAGGATCTGATCTATACAGTGCATCTGAAAGTGAAATATTAGTTATTGAATACGTACCTAAACCTGTAGAGATTCAAATACTATCAATAAATCCTTCAGAAATAATTATTGGAGATAATGTAGAGATATCTGTAAGACTATTTTCAATGGATCAGGTACTGGTCAATAAAACTCTTATATTAAGTGATGGAAGAAATATTCTGTCTAAAGCTAAAACAGATATTGATGGTGAAGCACTATTACTATTTAATTCAAGTGATCCAGGTATTTTCCATCTATACATAGTGTTTCCAGGAGACAACATCTATCAAAGATATACTAGACCTATAGATTTAATAGTCAAGAATCCTGTATATCTAGAACTGAATGTTTCTTACACAATATTATCGAATCATTCTATCCTAGTAAAACTCACTGCATATCTATCCATTAATCAAAGGCCTTTTTCAGGACAAGTTATAGAGTTTTATAAAGGCAGTCCTCCACAATATCTAGGTGGTTCAATAACTAATTCAAAGGGTATTGCGACTCTGACTTATCTTGAGAAGTATCCTGGCAAAATAATGATTTTTAGTGCCAACTATACTGCTATGAATGTAACTCTAACTTCTGCGTCCGATGTAGAAAGGATCTATGTAGCATTATATGAACATGGCTTAGGCATGCAGTACTCTTTTACCATAGTAATTATGGTATTGCTGATAGTAGCTGTAATATTGTTTAAATGGTATAGAAAAGGCAAAATCTATTTCTTCAATTCAATCATTTCCATTCCTCTAAGTTCTCTACCTCCAAGAGCAGCTATTCCACCTAATATGTTGATTATTGCAAAGAATGCAAATACTGTGGTCCAGGCTCCAAGGAATGGCACAATGTATGGGCCTATAATACCTCCTATTCTACCCCATGCGGCAGCCCAGCCGCTTCCAAGGACTCGTGTATGTGTTGGATACTGCTCTGGTGTATAAGCATATAATGCTGCCCATGCTCCTAGATCAAAGAAGTTTAGTGCCATTCCTGCTAGTAGAAATAATGGTAATTGCGTAGTAAATGCTAATAGGAAAGCTGATAATCCTGTTACAACGAGATATATAGATAAGGTTTTGACTCTGCCTATTTTTTCAACAAAATATACTGCACTATAGTAGCCTGGTATCTGGAAAATCGTTGTAATGACTATGTATGTATAGTAGTTGTTTCTAATAAATTCAGATACTGCTCCGAATCCTATCTCTATACCATGCTGTGCAAGTAGCCTTGGAAACCATATAAATATTCCATAGTAACCCATTGTAATTGCAAACCATGTAATCCATAAAAGTATAGTTACCCTCCTATGTTCCCTACTAAGAAGGATTTTCAAACCATCTTTTATTCCGAGTTTCTGGATGACAGGTATTTCAGGTAATTCAATTTTATATTTTTTAGCGAGCATTTTTGCAGATTCTATTCTTCCTTTAGCCAATAAGTATCTAGGGGATTCTGGTAGAAGAAATACTGGTAAAGATAATAGGATTACTGCATACGAACTTATGATTGCATAGTATCTCCAACCATATGCTCTAAAATATAATACCGCTAATGCTACCATTAAAAGCCATCCATAAGACCAAGCACTCTCTAAGAAAGCTATTCTTGATCCACGGTCTTTTGGTAGCGAGAATTCAGCTACTAGAGTAGAAACTATAGGTAGTATACCTCCTGCTCCAATACCCGCTATTAATCTAAATAATATGAATGACGATGGATCATGGGCTAGCGATACAAACATATTGCCTATAATCTGTAATGCTATATACAATATTAATGAGGTCTTTCTACCGATACGATCGCCTAATAAACCACTTGTAGACGCTCCTATTAACATACCTATAAGAGTCGATGAAGCTAATAAACCTGATATATATGCTGGTAACTCAGTTACTTCGGCCTGGAACCCCTTTAATACAAAGCTTGAAAGACCAACACTTAATGCTACAGCAGCCCATATAGGCATTGATAATAGTAGAACTCTATCTATCCTCATTATTTATGCCCACAAAACTTTTATAGATGGGGAAATAATATACTTTAGCTCCTTATCAATTATATCAATATTATAATTAATAGACCATGATCTAATTTAAGCTGTTACCAATAGAGTAATTAATCTTTGATTTAGATAATCAGATTAGAAGGTGTATAAGGTATGGAGAAAATTACAGTTATTGATCTCTTTAAGAAAAAGGGACGTGAAAAAATAGTTATGGTGACATCCTATGACTATGCATTTGCAAGACTTGTTGATAAAGCCGGTGTTGATGCAATACTTGTTGGTGATAGTGTTGGAATGGTGATGCATGGTTTAAAATCAACCTTACCTGTGTCCATGGATGATATGAT
>CAZVWZ010000035.1:0-12202 GCA_964631195.1 uncultured Desulfurococcaceae archaeon | reverse complement strand
CTCTACCAGCAATCCTTCCCTCACGAATCATCTGTACAACTATTCCAGCAGCCTCTCTAGCCTCAATTTGTCCAACCAATCCATCCGCAACTGGCTTAGCCTTTCCCTTCTCATCAAGTCCTAATCCACGTATATGGCTGTGTGCACCGATCCTCCTAAATACTGATGCACCAGAGACTTCTCGTATCTCGGCCATGGTTTCACCTCTATTAAGGAAATGTAGATCTGGCTTTATATTGTTTATAATTGTAGAAGAGGATAACTAGACATGATCAGTCGCCGCTGAAATCCTCACAGACCCCAGCCCCTAAGGCCTCGGAGAATATTCTCTATCATCATATCTATAAAATGTATATTCTGGAAAATCCTTAAAATAATGTTTAGAATCCTATGCTATATGAGGGAATATATTTGGTAAACATAGGAAATCTATTGCAAAGAAATATATTGAATGCCCTAAAGAGGCTCATTCAAGAGCTATTATCATATTCAAATAAGGAAAAAGATCAATTTGTAAAGCAAGTTATTGATAGACTTGAAAGGAATTATTCAATGCTGGATAGAGTTAAGCCTCCAATGATACCTACAAGAAGGTTCATATATGCTGTTGAAAACTTGTTGAGTAAACTATTTAAATTAAATAGTGTTGCAAAAGAATACATGGATAAAAGGATCTCATTAGAGGAATTTAGAAGAATCGTTAGTGAATATGAAGACGCTCTCAGACTATATGCTAACATTGCTTCTAGTGAAAGAATAAAAATGTCGATTTATATGGTTCTTCCGCAAATAACATTACTTGCCACAATTGCCTATCAGGTGTTTCTCCTAGGTCTACCACTATCGTTGCACATATTGTCTCTGGCTTTTACATTACTAGCCGCTAGTTTATTCGTATTATTAATAAATCCTATTCTCTCATACATTATAAATGTAGCAAATGTTTTCTTAGTCCTTAACACTATACTTAGTAGTATGAGTATTAGTAAGGCATTATCTCACATAATGCTCATCATATTATATATGCTAACACTTATTACAAGTATTACATATATCCACGTACTATACATAACATCGTCCAGGAAAAGTGTTTCAATGGTGGAGAAAACCTTGCTCACACTGCTGAGAGACATTGGTTTGAAGACCTCTGAATCTAAAACAAGTGGAGAAAAGAATAAGGAAGAAGAGTATAAAAAACTATACAATGAACTGAAGGGTATCTATAAGGATATGTATGGTGAATTCGGTGAAGAGTATTTCAGATTTAGATACATGATTCTATTAGTTAATGGAATGCCTCCCAATGAGATTCTGAAAAAGTTTTTATCAGAAATAAGAAACATTAGGATAAGAAAGGATAATTAATTAGAGGGTGTTATTATGTCTCAGAAAACAAGCTCCAGTAAATCAAAGGAACTAAAGATCATAACCAGACACGTTATAACAATAGATGATATAAAAAATGATCTAAGAAGAATAAAATTGCTATATATAATAAATACTATTGGCGGTATATCCGAAAAAGCATTACAGCACCTAATATATTATATGAAAGATTTAGAATACGATCTTGGATACGATTTCATTGTACTAGGAACAACTCCATCAAGTAAAATGCTTCATAATGATATAGTTGCATTATTATATGTAGGACTTATAGAGACAAATCCGAGAAGAAAGCTAGTGACTACGAGTCTTGGTAAAGAATTTCTAGAAAAGGTTAAGGATAGCATTAGTGACGAAGAGAAGGAAACCATAAAGAAGTTGATAGATGATCTTAGAATAAAAATAGCGCCAATAGATATGGAGGTTGAATTATCCTATAGATCAGCACGTAGAAGAAGGAGGAGAAGATTTTTCTGAGAAGTTTCTATAGATTCAATCAGAACTATAATAATATTATTTAATTTATATTGATGTATGAATCGGTACTCGTCTAGCCTCAGGTTTTCCAGATACTAATATTGGATTTAATTTACCTTCACGTGCAAGTTTTTCAACATAATCTCTGAAACCACCTGTGTGCCTAATATCTAGTTCAAGTAATTCGAATAATAATTTCCTAGTTGTTTTCCATACATCTTCAAGCATTTCCTTAGGCATATGACTTATAATAAATGGTTCTTGTAACCATTGATCAAACGCTGATAGAGTCTTTATCATATGCTGAAAAGCTGCTCTAGACAATACTATGAGATCTAGTCTATCAGCTTCCTTAACCTTTTCATCAGCTTTCTTAAAACTTTGAAGTATTTCTTTCTGCTTCTTCACCCATGCATCTAAATTATGAAGGAACGTTTCTGACATTACTCGCAACACCTCACTATACAGTATAGCTAGTACATAGTCTAGTTTTACTCTCTAATAAATAAGGTGTATAATTAATCCTCATTAGATAGGTTAAATGGTTTCCCATTTTTAAGAATATTCTCAGGGATTCTGTCATGATATTTTTTGAGAAACTCTAAATCGCTTTCTTTACGTCTCCTGCCATCAGGCAACATTATAACAATACCTTTCTTTATAGGATACCAGTGAAGACATTTAGAACAATATAGTATTCCTTCGGTAATCTCGTGTTTAAGACATTCCCCACATGGATACTCCTTTCCTTCCTTGATATCTTCCTTAAGATAGCCACAGTAATTTTTACAATAAGGCTTGGGTATATTGGTAGTATCTATGTCTTCAATTTCTTTATTGAATACAATAAGGTTTAATGGATAGCTTTTACAACTTAGACATGCAAGTAAATCTAATGCCCAATACCTCATTTTCCAAGAACCTCTTCAGCTAGTCCTTTAATATCTTTTAGTAATTCCTCAGCTTTATCCCTTGCCTTTGCCTCAATCATTATTCTTAGCAAAGGTTCTGTACCACTAGGTCTCACTAGAAGCCAGAAATCATCAGTAATTACTTTTACACCATCAATTGTTATCTGTCTGTAATTCTTATAGGCCTCCTTTACTCTATCAACAACTTTCCAAGCAATATCCCTAGACATGGGTATCTTTGTCTTAATCGTATAATACTGTGGAAGCTCATCATATAGCTCTGATAGCCTCCTTTTTTCTTCAGCTAATAATTGTAGCAGTAAAGCAAGTGTCATAGCACCGTCTCTTACAGGATGATGCAATGGATACATGAACCCTCCATTCTCCTCAAAACCACATATTCCCCCATGTTTTACGAGTTCTCTAGAGATACCTATACTACCTACTTTAAGCCAAACAACTTCTACGCCTATAGGCTTTAATACATCCTCGATCAATGTACTTGAAGAAACTGCTGTAAATACTCTTCTTGGGAGATCCTTATGCTTTAACGCAAGGTACTTAGCAAGTATAGCTGCTGTACGATCACCCCATTGCACACGGCCCTTATCATCAACAATTATAGCTCTATCAGCATCACCATCGTGAGCAATTGCAAAATCCACAGACAAAGCCTTAACAGTCTTAACGGTATCCCTTAAGGTCTCAACTGTTGGTTCAGGAGGTCTACCGGAGAATGTTGGATCGAGGTCTCCATTTATTGTATAAACCTTTACACCTAGTTCACGGGCTACCCATGGACTGGTTATTGAGCCAACACTATTAGCTGGATCTATAAGTACTCTAAAACCTCTACTCCTAATCAACTCTTTATCAACATGGCTTAATACCGCCTTTACATACTTCTCATTAACATATGGATACTTCTCTAAAGAATATACTAGGCTTCTCCAAGAAACCCTCTTAAACCTCGTTGTAAAATAGAGTTCTTCAACAACTTCTTCCTTATCCCTCTGAAGCTCTATACCATCTGCATCAATAACCTTAATACCATTATACTCCGGAGGATTATGGCTAGCAGTTATCATAACACCTCCGTCAAAACCATCAGCCTTAACAACATATTGTAGAGCCGGAGTAGGCGTTAAACCAGCATCATAAACCTTAACACCACAAGCCATGAGACCCGCTACAACAGCTGATTTAAGCATTTCACCGCCAGCACGTATATCACGGCCAACAAGTATCCTAGATCCCTTACCAAAGAAGGTGCCAATAGCCATTCCAAGCCTTAAAGCAAGCTCTGGAGATAGTTCTTCATTAACTATGCCTCGTACACCATCTGTCCCAAATAACTTACCCATATAATCACCTCTTTTTCTAAAACTCTTCTTCACTAATACCTAGTTCCTCTTCTAAAATCTCCTCATATTCTTCAGTTACTTCCTCAACAATATCTCTAACATCATTTTCTCCCTCGCGAAGATTTAATTCAACCCTATACCCCTTATTCTCTAAAGCTCTTCCAATCTCAATAGCAACGTCTCTAAGTTCAGACAATACATCATCAACCAAGGACTCTATATCCTCCCCAGACTCTACAAGTTCATCGAGTACATCTCTAAGATCCTCCTCAGCCTCTAACTCTATAGAAGCCTTCCTCCTGCCAACATAAACCTTTAAAACAATGGGAACACTGCTATGTAATCCAATGACCATGTTCTTATTTAAAGTAACCTCAAGATCATGGTCCTCCATAATCTCCCTAATCTCATCAAGAACACTCATCATCTCTTCACCGATAGACAATTTAGAATCTAAGGCATAAAAATTTATCATTAAAATAATGTAATGAAAAAGCTGAAGAATAAGAAAAAATAGAAAAGGGAAAAGCAAAACCGAAAAGTTTCAGTAAATTCTAAATGAATTAGCAAATCAATTATTCGTATAATGAAAATTAAAACAATTGATTAATTAAGTTCTTTAAAAAAGAAAATGTGAGAGAACATATTAGGTTATATCATGGTAATTATGAAAATATTGACCAACTATTTACAAATGTCCGTCGCTGCCCAATATGAAGCCGAGATGACTCTTGATAAAATCATGTTCTGGAGGGATCGTGTATGATAAAATCATTTAAGTATGTTATGGTAAGTATATTACTATTATTTATCTTGTTAAGTAGTATTTGTTCAACATATGAGTATACTATTATCAATGATTTAAAATATGTTAGAATGAAGTACGATCATTATATTCATTATAAGGGAGATAATTATGTAATAACTAATGTATCTAAATATGTTGAATTCACATCATATTTCTATGAACTACAGGAAACTATGTCAAGAAATGGTACAAGGTTAAGTGATGATGTTAGAAACGCCATTGTATCTAATATTTCAATCATATTTAGTAAGTATAATTGCCTTGATAGCTTGATCGATACTGGTTTTTGGCTGAATATAGTCTATGTATATGTTGCTGCTCCATTCAATTTATTGGATGACATGACTAATGATCTTAGAAAGCTTGAAAGAGATTATAATATTCAATTGGTAATAGTAGAGTATCCTAGTTCTAGACGGGTAGATCGTGATACATTTAAGCAGGCATTTGATAAAATAGTCTATTATATTACTGCAATAGCTTATAATGAGGAGTTAAGAAGAAGTGATAATTTGCCTGATATCAATGTTAATTCATTGCCTAAAATACTTAAGGAAATAGCCGGTACGGTTACTGGTAAGACATTAACTAGGGGAGGAATGATACCCTATGCTGTGGAGAAGTATTATCCAGTAATTAATATTATAATTACCTATAATAAGTCCCTTAGCTACAATGATCTATATAAACTCGTTAAGTATTTTAGGGATCATATTATATCTAATGAGGATGTTACACTAATGTTTACTGTCGCAGATATTAGATTCTACCGGGATCCGCTTGTATTGCAAGCTGGCGATGAAACAGATACAAATTTAGAGGAACACGTTGAGACAGCAGGAGATAACGCTACTTGCGATCATCTAGATACTAATGTTTCCCTTGAAACATATGTTTCGCATATAAATAATATTGAGCATACTACGACATACGAGACTAAAAAGGATAACAGAGGATACGACGCATCAATTTCTATATCTTTACTGGCTATAATTATTGCTTTGTCTGCAATACTTGTCTTTATGTTATTTAGAAAATATAGATATGGATAAAAATCAAATAATTTTTTAACTATTACTATCTTTTCTTTTAGTTGATTAATATTATTTTGTGGTGGTGGAATGCATCATGGATTTCTGAGGATACTAGTTGTTCCAGGATATGAGTGTGTTGATGAGTTATCTAGGTTTCTAGATAGGATATTATCTAGGTTTCCCGGGGTCAAGTTCTTTATTATTGGAGAGAAATGGGTTGTTGAACGTGTAGGTAAAGCTCTTGGTAGGAGAGTCTTGGCTAGAGGTAATGTTGTACTGTATAAGGTTGATCATAGAATTGAGAAGAAGTTTAGTGAAGCTTTAAGGCTTTTCATCAATGTTAATCCGTCATTGGTTATTTTCTTTCTTAGGAAATTTTTTGAGGAAGGTTTTGATCCAAGACTTTTCTATCCTCTTGCTTTGAATAAGGAGGTTCCTGTATATTCGTATGTTAAAGATAAAAGTAGTTATATTGGTGTTGGGGAGATAGTATATAGTGTAGCTGATTTGATTTCACTTATTGAGAGGTTTTACACAAATTGGCGCCATACATAGGACTACCTCTTTGGTATAATACTCTAAAGAAAGATTATAGCATAGTTGAGATAAAGTCTGTAATCCAGGAATTAAAGTCTAGTGGAATAGATCTTTATGAGATAAGTATTGATTATCCATGGTCTTATAGAGATCTTGAATTACTGTATTCTCTTCTAGACATACTTATTGAAAATAATATTCATATAGGAATACATGCTCCATGGAGAGATCTTTTTTATGCTTCTCCTTATGAAGATCTTAGGAAAGTGGCTGTAAATACTTTAAAGACCATATTAGAGCCAATTATAGATAAATACCTTATAGAGTATATTGTTGTTCATGTAACTTCTATGCAGAAGGCGGGTTTTGGAAATACATATCATGATATGGTTAAGGCGGCTCGGAAATCTATTGATGAAATCTCTCAATGGCTTAAGGGCTACAATATATATTTATGTATAGAAAATGTTCCTAAGGGTCTTAGTTCAAAGCCCGAGGATCTTGTAGCAATTACTGGCGATAGTGTCTATGTAGCTCTCGATATAGCTCATTTATATGCTACATATCTTAGATACTTTACTAGTGCCTATGCTGATTTTAATGAGTTTTTAGAAGACTGTATTGTAATGATAGGTTCTGATAAAATACTTGCTATACATTTTCATGATGTTGTATTTATAGGAAATAGGGTATTTCACCATGTAATTGAGCATATATTACCTGGTATGGGTATTCTTGAGTATAAGAATGTATTGAAAAAACTTTCTAGAACTAAGGCTAAGTATTTATTAATCGAGGCTTTCATTGATTCAAAAGGTAGGCATCTAAAGCTGCATCAAGTAGCTGAGGGTATAAGGGAGTTTTTAACATGGCTAAAGATATATCTTTAGTGATTGGTATAGATGAAGCTGGCAGAGGCCCAGTACTAGGAGACATGGTTATCGCTGTTGCTGTCTTTAGAGAAGATGTACTAGAGGCTATTAATGGTTTAGGAGTAAGAGACAGTAAATTATTAACTCCAAATATAAGGGAAAAGCTTGTACCGTATATTATAAAGTATTCATTAGCGGTTATTGTATCACGCATTTCTCCTATAGAGATTGATCACTATAATTTAAATGAATTAACTATTAGTAGAATAGACTATATTCTTGGATCATTATCAAAGGTCATTGATCCATTCCAAGTTAGACGGATAACAATCGATATGATCACAGGATATAGAAAATACAGCCCTAACTATAAACGATATTTCCCAGATGCTGATGTAATATTTGAGGTTGATGCAGATGCAAAATATGCTGAAGTATCTGCTGCAAGCATCATAGCTAAGTATTATAGGGATCAATTAATTAATGAATTAAAGAGATATTATGGAGAAATAGGCAGTGGATATCCAACAGACCAAAGAACAATTAATTGGATCAAAAGTCTTTATAAGAAGGGGTATCCTCCACCACCATTTATTAGAAGAACTTGGGGGGTACTTGAGAAAATAGCGCCAAAATGGCATATGGGTAAGAAGAAAAAGATGCGGAGAAGGAAAAAGCAAAAGACTTTAACTGATTTTATGGATTAATGAATTCTTTTCTTTAAGCTTAATTAATATACAGACAATATATTCTAGCTTTAGAGGAGGATAATGGAGAATGCCGGCTAATCTTCCTGCTGAAGCAAGAGCTAAATGGATAAAAGTTATGGAAGCTAGGACTCCTGAAGAGAAAATAAAGGCGCTTGAAGAGTTCTTATCAGCTGTACCAAAGCATAAAGGTACAGCTAATCTTAGGCTATGGGCAACACGTAGACTTGCAGAATTACGTGAAGAAATAGAGATTCGTAGGAGAAAGAGAGCTGGGCGAGGACCTAGATTCTTTATTGAGAAGGAGGGAGCTGCACAAGTTATAGTTGTTGGGCCGCCTAATACTGGTAAGAGTAGTGTTGTATCAATACTAACTGGTGCTAAAACAAAAATCGCTGATTATCCTTATTCTACAATAGAGCCTGTACCGGGCATGTATAAGTTTAAAGATGTATTATTCCAGCTTATAGATACCCCTCCTTTATCTCCTGGTTCTAGGAGCGGTTTGAATTCAAGAGTTATTGGGCTTATACGTAATGCTGATGCAATAATGATTATTTTAGATGTAAATGGTGATCCTATAGACAATTTTGAAAGAATATATGATGAACTAAATAGTCATGGAATACTTTTGCATAAGCCACGTGGTAGAGTTGTAATTGAAAGACAGAGAAGCGGTAAACTAGGTATCAGAGTAACTCTTATGGGTAGACTTCTAGACTGTACACCAGACGATGTAAGGAAGTTGCTAGAGAGCTATAGAATAAATAATGCATTAGTAAAGATTTATGGCGATGTAACACTTGGTGATGTTGAACAAGCTATTTTTGAAAGCCGTCTTTATAAACCCTCTATTATAGTAATTAATAAAGCAGATCTAGATCTTAAGAAAGCCATTACCAAAGGTAGGTTATTGAAGAAAATGAATCCAGATATACCAGTGATTGTTGCTTCAGCTAAGTGGCGTAAAGGATTTGAGAAATTAGGTGAAATACTCTTCAATGAACTAGAGCTTATAAGAATCTATACTAAACAGCCAAATGGACAAGTATCAGATAGACCATTGATACTTAAGAAGGGTTCAACAGTATTAGATGTTGCAAAGAGTATACATAAAAAATTTGTAGAAAGTTTTCTATATGCTAAGATCTGGGGTCCTTCGGCAAAGTATCCAGGTGAGAGAGTAGGGCTTGACCATGTGTTACATGATGGAGATATTGTTGAAATACATATTCGTGGCTAAATCCTTCTCCGAGGTACAACTATCTTAACGATCTTCTTCAAATCATCCTTCTCAATATAAGCACCAGCTAAATCAACATCCTCAGGAAGCTCTACTTCAGTATAGTATCTATTGAATACAGCTTCTCTCGTAACAGTCCATCTAGAGAATCTTATTTCTTCTCTCAACCTACACTCGATAATAACGCGTCTACCTCTAAGATCTATTGATAACGCCCTGAGATCAGCATATGGTAGATCAATTAATAATACGTATTTATCTGGAAATCTCTCCATGGATATAAGTGGTTCCAATATACCATCAGTTGTCCACATAGGCCTATCTTCTTCAAATTCCTCTTCAATTTCCCTCATAAGCCTTCTTATTTCGCGTCTAACTCTTTCAAACATTTCATCGAAACTACTCACACACGATCACCTCCTCACGTATACATAAGAGGCATTTGCATCTCATACTTCTTCTTCATCTCAGATAATGCCTTTCTAGTCTGCTTCATAAGCTCTCTAGTCTGTATCTTCACTAGTTCTGCCTCCTCAAGCAATTTACTTACATCAACGGATATACCGGTTATTTTAGACAATATCTGTAATGCCTCGGCAGCAGCTTCAGGATCAGGGAAGTCATAGAATGATTCAATGAGTATCATTAAATTGTTTATGTTCCTTCTTTTAGATTCCTTTAGTATAACTGCATATGGACCTACTATAAATCCCTCATCAAAACTCTTAATATCGAGATCTTTTATGATCTCTGCTGCTTTATCTGTTGATGCAAGCCAATATGATGTAAGCTTCTTAATCTCAAGCCTATTTGGTACAGCAATACCGGATAGGGAAATTATATAATCTATACCCTTTCTCGATGCATACTCAACTATACTTTTTGAAATAGGATAAACAGCTGATATAGATAAAGGCGCTTCGGATACAAGTGCCAATATATTCTTATCACTATTAATATACAACTGCAATGGGCTTCTAGGGATACTCTTGTGAACTACTGTTATAGGCTGTAAATATCTAGGAGAATCTATTTCTCCAATTAATTTCATGGAGGTTGTCGTGGCAAGATACTTCGTAGCTAATGCACCTACTAAGCCGGCATCCGGAAGCCCCAAAACCAAGTAAGATGGATGCCCTAAACTCACATCCTCATACTCATAATAATCTACTTCACCAAAAGATACTTTATTCACAAACGTTTTCAAAGACATCTAACCACCAAGTATGTTTTGTTGAAACAACTCCTCTATTAATTTAACTTAAAGAACCTTTTAAGAAAATTTTCATAGTAGATTAAAATAATTTTTACCTAGTCCAATTATATAAAAATCTTAATATAGAGTGAAGGAGAATTTAATTGGGTGTATAAATTTTGAAGATGAAATATTTGACACTTTTATTGGTATACTGCTTATTATCCTAGGAACAACCATCATGGCACTTTATCCTATAAGACTGGAAGTACATCATAGATCAGTATTCATACCTATTTATAATATCAAGTACAAACCTCTGAGAACTATACAGACTATATAGATCTATTACATAAAAAATCGGGCCATTAACAATTCATAAAAGACCATTTACGATAGACCTGAATATCTCTGAGAATTCTATTAGTAATAGTAAAGTTCTTGCTCTAAGTGAAGAAAATTATGAGACGCCCACTCCATTAATTGGTGTGAAAGGATACGAGAAACTAGTAAATAATTATTTATTAATAGAGTATGGCGATGCCATCCCCTTTAATAACATATCGGGATTAGTAAGAATAAGTATTAACTCCGATCTTGAACTACATTTAAGTTCTTTATCTATAGATGTAAGGGGTATTTGCAAAGTTAATTACTCAATTGATTATCCCTATCCAGATATAGAAACAGATCATGAAATAATATTGATACCATTTGACATAGAAGTAGATGATACATTGTTTAGACTAAGTCTTATATTATCTATAATGGGAGTAACATCGATACTATTAGCTATAATTATGTTAATCAGGAATAGAGAAATGGTCGTTCTTTAGCAAGAAATTAGGTCAGTAAATAAGAGATGAGGGGAGGGTGCTCCGCTACCCCAGGGCTCATTTCATTAGCCACTTCTTCATGGCATGACTTTCGTCACAGCCCCTCCCCTCAATATGATCATCGAGGTCTCCGGGGCTTATATAGATGCGTACCTCTCACTCCATTCCATATATGTACTTATGTGTTTTGGATTAATACTTGGCCTTACACGTTTAATTGTCCTTACGAAATCCTCCATCCTTATCTCTCTAGGCTCTCCCTTACCACCAGTTGATTCAAAGTGTTCATCCACTACTTCCAATAATGTCTCCATAACAATATTTTCTATATCATGACTTGAATAACCTTCTGTAAGCCTCGCTAATCTATCAATATCCACATCACTACCAATCTTTATAGGCCCTTTCATAGCTTTATTAATATAGTATTTGAATAACTCCCTACGAGTCTCAAGATCAGGTGGTGGTACATAGATTCTCTTCTGGAATCTACGGACAAAGCCTAGGTCAAGGAGCCATGGCTTATTAGTTGTACCTATAACGAACAACAACAGTTTATTATCCTTATCTTGTAGTCCATCCATTTCCATGAGAAACTGGTTCTTTACCCTTGCCTCACCACCTATTTCCTCATTATATACTCTCAATAATCCATCAACTTCATCAATAAATATTATGACTGGTTCTCCCCCCGATGCTATTTCCCTAGCCTTCTTAAACAGTTTAGCAACATTTTTCTCAGCTTCGCCAAGCCATTTAGACATAATATTTGCTGCGCTAACCTTAAATAGATAAGCATTAACCTCATTAGCTAATGCGGCAACAATATATG
>CAZVWZ010000034.1:10627-12258 GCA_964631195.1 uncultured Desulfurococcaceae archaeon | reverse complement strand
ATAAAGGTAAAGTAATGTAGAGGTTATAGTTGATGATGAAACCTGCATCGAATAATCCGTCTGGGGATGCTATTTACTTCCCTGTGGCTGATTATATGGGTTGCTATTATTTTTATTCATGCGGATAAATGATATGCAAAGTTTTATTAGCATTACCTAACCGATACCGTGATTAGAGTCTTGGAGCTACTCTATGGTTAATAGGGGATCTCAATGATAAATGGTCCTTCGATAGCTGGCTATGCTGCTACATTAACTCCATTTATAGCTATATTACTGTTAACACCATTGTCTCCTAGACCGTTTTATTACATTATTTTATCTAGGATTGTGGAGTAGTTTGGCAATATTATTCATGGGCTTAGCTACTCCTAATCCATATACAAGTATAGGTGTCGGTAGATACATGGCCTTACTAGTTAGTTCCGAGCCATCGTTCATTGCAAGCTTCATGGTGCCTGTTATAATAGCCTCTAGATTCTTTAATGTAAACTATAGCTTCTATAAAGCAAGCATATTAAGCCATAGGCTATGGACTATAGATCCGTTTTCAATCATATCTATGATACTCGTGGCAGTAGCTGGATTTATAGCATTAATGGGTATTTTAGAGATCAGACCATTTGATTTCCCAGAAGCTGAGGGAGAAATTTATTGTGGTTTATTCACTGAATATTGTGGTCCAAGGCTAGTCCTTGGTTTCTTTATATTATTTACTGAAAGAATAGTTTTTCCATTAATCTATGTAATGCTCTTCCTGGGAGGGTCTTGGCCCATAGATATTACTATGAATTATTGGGCTTGATTTTTAATCATATTCATGAAATTTATACTGTTATTTATTTTATTAACTATTATAGATAATGTTATGCCTAGGCTAAGACCTGATCAGGGAGTAAGGATCTTGTGGAAATATGCTTTAACGTTATCTCTAACGGCTTTAATAATATCTCTTATCTAGACTATTAATGATGCTCTTTCAACAAGATCTTTAACTCGGCCCCTGTAACTAGATCTATTTTTAACTTATCCTTTAATGAATAGTAGGCTTTAGATATATTGTGTGTAGCTAGATAAGTTCTAATAAGTGTATCTAAAACGGCGTCTCCATGGGACCATGTTACATTTCCCTTAAAACTAATATATGCTTCTGCCCCCTTCTTTATAAAGATCTTTGCTAGAATATCATCATCAAATCCATAGCATCCTGTAAAGATAATGATGCTTCCATGTAATTCCTTAATGTTTTTATTAAAGAATAATGGGCTAACTACAACATATTTCGGTAGTCTATCAATTAATTCTTTTGTCAATTTTGCTCCCGGAGGAGGAATAACTCCTAAGACGATCATGTTATTATTCAACATTTTATCTATGTAATCCTTCCCATAGATCTTAATGGCCTCATCTATGTAAATCCCTGTATATACATATGAACCTAAAGGCTTATTTACCAAGGGATCAGAATTATATGCTCCATGGGCTCTTAGTATAATTATGCTGTACTTGTCAAGATTAAATAATGGATCTAATGTGGCGTTTTTACCTATATAAATATCTACTTCATATCCATACTCTCTAAACATACTCTTTAAAACCTTGATCACAGTAGTATTTGGGTACTCTCTTGC
>CAZVWZ010000034.1:0-10527 GCA_964631195.1 uncultured Desulfurococcaceae archaeon | reverse complement strand
TACAGTGAAGGTTACTATTCGATTTCTACTATGGCTTAAGGAAAAGAGTGGTACAAATGAACTAACTTTAGAGATTAAAGATGGAGCTACTATTGCAGATGTTTTTGAAGAATTAAAGAGAAGAATAGATGGTTTAAGTAAGTATCTTGATAGCGTATTTACTGAGCATTCTCATATAAGTGTAATAGTAAACGGTAGATCAGTGAACAATAGATCTTATGTAATGAGGGACGGAGACATTATTGAATTAGCACCACTTGTTTCAGGTGGTTAATTTAGATTGGGCATTTTAATTGTAACTTGCGCTCCAGGTAATGAAGAGATTTGTGAAGAGGAAGTAGGAAATGTTTTATACATTTACGATCAAACTTTGAAGATAATTAGGACAAGGCATAAGGGTGTTCTCATAGTTTATACTCAGCTTGATTCTATAGATGCATTTAAAAAACTAAGGTCCCGCGAATATGGATTTGTAAGAAGAATTGTACCTGCTCTTAAAGTGTCTAAACCATCTATAGACAACATATTGAAAAATGTTGAAGGCATTGTCCCATCTAGTATTAGTAGTGTATGTTTGAAGGTTAGAATTAGGGGAATTAGGGGTTTAAGCAGTAAGTTATGGAATGAATTGAAGAAGTATCTCTTGGCAAAGGGAATTAAAATAGATAATAGATCTAATTACTGTATTTATATTGAAGGTGTAAATGATCTTATAGGTATATCATTTCTTAGAAACGGCGAAGATCGTGTTACTCGATAGGTAGAATTCTTTTTAATCTTATGGCCACTTTATAAATACCATAGTAAGTAGTGGGCTGAAACTAATGGTTGCGTGGGAGATTAT
Source organism: uncultured Desulfurococcaceae archaeon (assembly GCA_964631195.1). GTDB lineage: Archaea > Thermoproteota > Thermoprotei_A > Sulfolobales > Desulfurococcaceae > CAZHDB01. The sequence continues at coordinate 9,683 of CAZVWZ010000034.1, read as the reverse complement.
TCGGGAAGAATTAAGTAAGCCATCAATCTTTAAAGGTAAGGAAAGTCTTGCACCAGAGTTTCTGCCTGACAAACTGCCTCATAGAGAAGCTCAACTCCGTGAATTAGTATCTAATTTTAGGCATTTAGTTACTAGTCCAGGTAGTTTTTCTCAGAGAGTATTGATTGTTGGTAGTACTGGTACAGGTAAAACAGCTACTGCAAGGATCTTTGGTAGAGACTTTACTAGGTTGGCTAGACAACAGGGTATAAACATACGTTATGTCCATATCAATTGTCATAGAAATAGGCAATTATACAATGTTGTACTTGACATAGCTCGGCAACTTAATGTTCCACTACCTAGTAGAGGATTATCTGTTTGGGAAATGTATACAGCTATATTGAGTCATCTGGATGAAACCGATGTATATACTATTATTACATTAGATGAATTCGATTACTTTGCACGCATAGCTGGTAAAGACGCGGTATACTTCCTTGTTAGAACATATGATGACTATGCTGACATGATTAAGAGATTAAACTTCATATTTATTACAAAAAGTACTGCAAGCCTTACACTACTTGATAGTGCTACTGAAAGTTATCTTCTAAAACATATTATCAAATTCAATCCATACACAAGTGACGAATTATATGATATATTATTGTATAGGGCTAAACAAGCATTTTATGAAGATGTTGTAGATGAGAATGTACTGCGTTATATAGCTGATATTGTAGGGATAGATAAAGGCGGAGACGGTAATGCTAGGCTCGCACTAGAAATCCTCATGTTAGCTGGTGAAGCAGCTGAAAAGGAGGATTCCATGAAGGTTACTGTAGAACATGTTAGAAAAGCTGTATCAGTTGTAAGCTCTGATATAGTGAATATATCTGAAACAATATATTATCTGCCTCCCCATGAACTCATATTATTGTGGGCTACAATAAGGGTTTTAAGAAGAAGCGAACAACCATATGTAAAGATCGGAGATGTCGAAAAAGAGTATATTATGCTATGTGAAACACTAGGCGAACAACCGAGAAGACATACCCAAGTTTATGAATATGTTATGAATCTTAAGAGAGCCTCAATAGTTGATGCAAGAACTAGTGGAAAGGGACAACGTGGTAGAACAACTCTATTAAGCATAAGATTCGGTCCATTGGATGTTCTTGAAAAATTTGTTGAAGACTTAGTTGTTAAGAAACTTGAAGGTGGAAGAGTTGGATCTGGACGAAGATCATAAAGCAATATTGGATATACTGAGTAAATATGGAGAACTGAATATTACAAGGATCGTACGCTATACAGGTCTTCATTTTAGAACTGTTACTAGGAAACTAAAGGATCTTGTTATAAATGGTTATGTTGAAGAAAGAAGATACGGTAGGCTAAGACTTTATAGAATTAAAGGTAAGCCGTGGGGTTATGAAACATTTAATCCATAAAAACAAAGTAATAGTTATCTCCGCTTAAGCTTTCTATAATACATAAGTGCTTCATTGGCTCTGGGCCCTGCTAATTGTTTAACCATATCTTTAGTAAGATCATATCCTAGAGCTATTCGTACACCATATTCTGGATTAACTTGAAATATAGCATGTAGATATGGTAATACATCTGATAATATTCTCTTTCTAGAAGTAAGTAGTCTTGGAGCAAGTGCACGTGCTATACCATCTCTAATTTCACGGCTCCTCCTGGTCTTTGCCAATAAAGTGATCTTTTCTGGAAACCTGAATTTGGTCCATTTATAACGATAAGTTTTTCTTGCAAAGGCTACGCCAGGCCCAACCATGTCAAATACATAGCTAAGCAAATCCCAGCTTCCACTTTTAATTATTCTTCCAAGATACACGCTTGCTCTACTTAATGCTTCATATGCTCTCCATATTTCCTCAGGATCACTATAGTAATTCGGTATGTTCTCATTAATCCATTGTATAAGCATGTCATAGTCTAGATTAGCCTGCGATACAGCTGCTTTAGCTTGCCATATATAGCGTGCATTAAATAGCATCCTCAAAGCTTCAAACGGCGTATATTCTCTATATCTATAAGTTAATAGATTCTGGGCAAGAGCTACAGTAACCTTACCATAACCTTGTCCAATAGCCTGCAGATCATTAATAGCACTTCTAAGATCTCCTTCACTCCTCTTAGCAATAAGCTTTAAGGCGTCATCCTCGCACTCAAGCCTTTCCATAGCACATATCTTCTTTAAAACAACGAGAACATGAGTTTCTCTAAGTCTATTAAAACCTATTAGTTTAGCAGCGTCACGAAGAGGCCTAAGCTTAGGATCCCATGGATCATTAGCTGTCATTACAATAGGATATCTTGAAACCTCGATTAAATGCAATATAGCATCTAATGCGCCTCGATCTGCTGTTCCAGATAAGCCATCAACTTCATCAAGTAGTATTATTTTTCCACGGCTAAACAAGCTTCTCTGTTGCGCAGCTGTTAGGGCTATACGTTCAATATCTTGTCTTCTCCTAAAATCACTAGCATTCATCTCAACAAGCTCTAGTCTAAACTCATTAGCAGCTGCTTCTGCAAGACTGGTTTTACCGCAACCAGCAGGTCCATAGAGAAGAGCTGCTTTCTTACTAGGTTTACCCGCTAACCATGATTTAAGCCATGATATAAACTCTGTCTTAGCCTTATCCTGGTTAACTACATCTGCTAGCTTCTTAGGCCTATACTTTATGATCCATGGGATTCTCCTAGGCAAACATTACACCTTAAACTTCTTACCAATGAATGATAGCCTTGCAAGAAACGCGTTTAACTGGATCTCGTCATCACTGCCCTGTACAAGTCTAAACTGGATCTCACCAGCATAATCCGCTACAAGGATCTTATATTCTTCCGGAAGCTTTATTTCTCCACTAAAGATTTCACGATGGATCTGTTTAATGATATCTAGACCTGATAAGCCATAGTTTATCATTAATGTTCTAAGCTTATTACGTGCCTCAGAGAAATTACCTGCAAGTGCTAGTTTAAGCATCTCCCGGACTTCACGTGGATGCGCTAGTCCTACAACTTTGTATACAGCTTCAACAGTAACTTTACCAATAGCTGATGCAGCCTGTAATACATTAATAGCTCTCCTCATATCTCCTTCACTGATCTCATATATTGTCTCGAGGGCTTCGACATCATACTCTACATTCTCTTGATCAGCTATCCATCTAAGTCTTGCTACAACATCTTCTTTCTTCAATGGAGAAAATCTAAATACTGCACATCGGCTCTGAATGGGCTCTATGATCTTGCTTGGATAATTGGCTATCAATATAAACCTTGTATTAGCAGTAAAAAGCTCCATAAGCCTACGTAGAGCTTGCTGGGCATCAGCAGTCATATTATCAGCTTCATCAAGTAAAACTATCTTGAACGGTATTTCTCCAGGTACACGTGTACGAGCAAACTCCTTAACCTTACTACGAATTACATCAATACCGCGTTCATCAGAATTGTGGAGTAGTACTGGAATTTCCCCGGCAAAGAACATGTTATTATTGGGTATACTAACATCATATACGTAATCATTATATTCCACGATTTCTACATTCACAACCTTTAATACATGCAGATCAGAATTTATAAGCGACCATAATTTCTTATACGTATTGTATTCCTCAGTAGACAATTTATTAAGATCTATAGACTTCATTATTTCTTTTAATTTATCTTTAGTAACAGTTTCTTTTCCTTCATATAATTGGTGTCTAAGTATGTATTTCCAATTAATATTTATTGCTTTACTTATTTGTTTAAAGTATTTAATGAAAAGTTTAGCAGGTAACAGATCTGATTTCTTATACTTCATGCCTCCTTTCCATATAAGTCTTGCTTCTTCATTAAATAACGAGCTTTCAATTCCAGTTATACGTGCTAACCATACTAGATCTATTAGTAGTTTCTTAGAATTACTTGCTATCCTTACTACATGTCCCCATTTACCTGAACCATCTCCATCAAATATTCCTTTAAGGAATGACTTCCTTATATCAGGAGATACTTCATATAATATGCTTGGAACTCGTTTAAATCGAGCCCTAGTGGGTCCATCGTAGGCCTCTTCTCTAAGATATCTTGCTAATGCCGTATATATTAGCCTAACGTGTTTCGCCGATAACCTGCTTCTATCGAAACCTGAACCTACCATATTAGTGTATATGGGAATCTTGTATTTTGACGCTATGTTCTTCATTCTAGCGACTAAATATTCCTCTCCTGGATAATTTACGGTAATTACAACTTGACCACTGGTTTGAAGTGATCTATTTGTTTGTTTAAAGCTTATAGCTCCTTCTGCTATATATAATCCCATAAGCCATGCAAATTCATTATCTACCGGAATTTTCTCTACAGCCCTAATCCTTGAACTATCCTTAATTATATATTTCCTTAGATTAACTATTTTCTTGGTTCCAGGAAGAATTGTAACAAATGATATTAAATAGTCTCCTGGTCTGATATCACTTGCCTTCTTTTCAATTAAGTTACCATATTCGTCGATAACCATGATCGAATGGTTACCAGTTAATCTGATCTCGCCGCCTCCTTTAAGTCTAATTTTAACTACATATTTAACCTTGTGTCTAATTAGCCAATTTACCTTTGCCCATTTAATCCTCTTAGTGTCTTTATCAATAGTCAGTACTTCAAGATCACTTGTTTGAACGTAATCTCCATCTCCATAACTTATATATTGTCCCTCTACAAAGTAGATCTTATCAAGTTCTTCAAATGTAGTCCTATATACCTTATTATTGATTTTAACTAGAATTGGTGTATCCTTAGCTACAGATGCATTGAGCTCAAGCATATACTGCATGTAGTTGGGTCCATAGAGATCATGTGCTAGACAGTGTGCACTAGTAGTCTTACCAGTACCGGGTGGACCTGCAAATAATAGATGAGGCATATTCTTTTCTTCAACAAACTTCTTCAATCTAGCAACTATTTCTTCTTGGTTGACTATTTCATCAAGTTTTCTAGGTCTATACTTTTCAGCCCATAAAAGTTCAGCTAAAGCTTCTCTGGATGAACTCAAGGCTATGATACCCCACTTTTATAACTACTAAATTACAGTATATAAGAGGCTAGTTTATATTTATAAGGGGCTATACTTTAGAAATGTGGGGCATGTGGTTTGAGCGTATCTTATCCTAGTTCATCCGTGCAATATCTTGTAGAAACTGCTTTAAGGATTCTAAGAAGAGAGTATGAAGAACAAGTTGTACAAGTTATTGTTTTGCAGGATATAGGTCCTGTATATACTCCAGAGGGCGTTATTGCATTATCTCGAGGTACAGAATATGCTTTACCTAGATGGATTGCTTTAGATCTCGCTGATAAAGGTCTAGTAAAACTTAAAGATGAAGAATTAGGGCTTGAGAAACTTGCTAAAATAGCCTATAATGAAGAATCTACTCTACGTAAACCTGTTTTTACTAAAATATCACAATACTTTTACAACATGGTTGTGGACGAAATCAATAGGCTGTATAGGAGATTAGAAGTTGAAAGAAAACCTTTGATACTATCTGATATTCAAAGGATAGAAGACTATATCATGAGGATTGGTAGAATTAGAATTAGAAAGCTTATTCAATTATTATTTATTGAGCCGCCACAGGATATTATGACTAAATTAAGTGAAGAAGAGAAAACACTGTATATGTTGCTTAAGAACATACTTGGAAACTGGATGATCAGTCTTAGAATAGAAAAGGGTGGATAAACATAGTCTATTAATAGATTAAGTAGAGGAGATAATGAATTATGGCTATAGAATATGAAGTAGAGGAGATAAGTAGAACAAGTATAGGCGATGTTAAGGAGAGATTTAAGGATTTCCTATATAATTATCGTGAGAGAAAAACAGGTCTTTATAAGTACCGTGAAAGACTTAATACTATGGCTATTATGAATCAGCGTAGTCTAGTAATAGATTTTGACGATCTGCTTGTCCATGACATGGACCTTGCACGAATTGTTGAAAACTACCCAGATATAGCTATTGAAGCGGCTAGCCAAGCTATTAAGGAGATTCTTCTTAAGGAACATCCTGATTATGCAGAGTCTATTGAGAAGTTTTACCCTAGATTTCGTGGACTGCCTAAGACTGTACCTATTAGGAGACTTGGTAGTGAACATATTGGTAAAATGATTAGTGTTGAGGGAATACTTGTTAGACTAACCCGTGTAGAGGCTAAAATGATTAAAGCATATTATATCCATGTGGATTCTGAAGATAGACATGGTTTTTACTGGCCTGAATTTGGTGAGTTAGGTGAACGCCTTGAGAAGCCTATTGCATGTCCAATATGTGGTAAGTCGGGGCGTTTCCAACTAGATATGACATTATCTAAATACATTGATTGGCAGAAAATAGTTGTTCAGGAGAAGCCCGAGGAAGTTCCTCCTGGACAGATGCCTCGTAGTATCGAGGTTATGCTTACAAGTGATCTGGTTGATATAGCTAGGCCTGGTGATAGAGTTACTGTTAATGGTATTTTACGTGTTATGCCTACAGCAACTGCTATAAGGGGTTCTGGTAAGAGTGTCTTCAACCTATATATTGATGCTAACTATATTGATGTACAGCAGAAGGTTCTTGAGGAAATAGAGATTACTCGTGATGATGAAGAGAAGATCAGGGAGCTGGCAAGAGACCCATGGATCCATGAGAAGATAACCCTTAGTATAGCTCCATCAATCTATGGGCACTGGGATATAAAGAAAGCAATAGCACTCTCTCTCTTTGGGGGAGTACCAAAGATACTAAGGGATGGTACGAGAATACGAGGAGATATACACGTATTACTAGTAGGTGATCCTGGTATAGGTAAATCAATGCTACTACAATACGCTGCAAGACTAGCACCGAGAGCAGTATATACAACTGGAAAGGGAAGCTCTGCTGCAGGCCTTACAGCTGCAGTATTAAGAGATAAGCAGACCGGTGAATACTATTTGGAAGCAGGAGCACTGGTCATAGCAGATGGCGGTGTAGCAGTTATTGACGAGATCGATAAAATGAGGCCGGAAGACCGTGTAGCCATACATGAGGCCATGGAGCAACAAAGTTATCATAAAGATTTTGAAATAATGCTTGCCAATGGCTCTTATGTGAGGATCGGTGAGTTAGTTGATAAACTTATTGAAGAAAATAGAGGTAAAGTTGTCTATGGAAAAGATACTGAGATACTATATGTCAATGGCATTAAGCTTTATGCGTTTGACCCTGATACGAAGTCTTTAAAAATTGTCAATGTAGATAGAGTGAGTAGGCATAAAGCACCAAAGTACTTCATTAAAATTGTCTTTAGTAATGGAACTAATATAATGGTAACGCCTGAACACCCTATTGTAATATTAGATGGAAACGACTTAACCACTATCCCAGCTGAAAAGGTAAGGATAGGTATAAAGGTTCCTGGTATAAAGGTTCTTACACCTAATATTAAAGGTAATTTCATAGAATTAACTATTGAGAATGTCGAGAAAGTACCTAATAAAGACTCTAAATGGGTTTATGATATTACTATTGAACCATATCATCTATTTGTATCGCATGGCCTTGTTCTTCATAATAGTATTAGTATTGCTAAGGCTGGTATTGTTGCTCGTTTAAATGCCCGTGCAGCTGTATTAGCTGCTGGTAATCCTAAGTATGGCCGTTATGATCCTGACCGTAGTATTGCCGATAATATTAACTTGCCTCCAACTATATTGTCTCGTTTCGACCTTATCTTCGTCATGAAGGATATTCCCAGTCCAGAGTTTGATCGTTTGATGGCAAGGCATATCCTACGTGTTCATGAAGAGGCCGAGAAGATACGTCCAATAATACCACCTGATCTACTTAGGAAATACATTAGCTATGCCCGTAGATATATCGTGCCTAGGCTTAGTAGTGAAGCCCGTAAAATACTTGAGGAATTCTATGTACAGCTCCGTAGAAAAGGAGGACCGAGATCACCTATACCTATAACTGCTAGGCAGCTTGAAGCATTAGTTAGACTTGCTGAAGCCCATGCACGCATGGCTCTCCGTAATACAGTCACTATAGAGGATGCTGAAGAAGCTATAAGGCTCATGAGTGTAATGCTTAGCACTGTAGGTATTGATGTAGAGACTGGTGCAATAGATATTGATACACTGATGCTTGGTAGGCCGCGGAGCCAACAGGAAAAACTAAAGGTATTCATGGAGACTCTTAACGAGTTATTAGAGGCTAGTGAGGATGGCAGAGTATCTGTTAGAGAATTGACTAAGACACTGATTGATAAGGGATTGACTAAGGAATTCATTAGAAAGACTATTAGAAGGCTTATAAGAGAAGGAGAACTATATGAGCCAGAAGTAGGATATATATCAAGAGTCTAAGAGAGAAAAAGAGCCCCTCAGAGGGGCGATAGATAAAGCCAATCATTTATTCAGGGCTGGAACGCCTCTTCATCGGGTCTACCATAAATTTAATAAGTATAAAATAGTTCTTAAACTCTATCTAGCTAGTTTGTGTGGGGAGAATAGAGTCTTGAGTGAAGAGGTAAAATATGTGATAAGAATTGGCGATAAAGAGATCGAAATTAATGAAGAAACTCTAAAGATCATACGTGAATACCTACATACGCCAATGCCCCTAGAACAATTAGCTGAAAAACTAGGTCTTGATAGTTGGGATGAAGCATATGAATTTGTAAAGAAAGTACCAGCATGGATTATTTGGACGCCGCCAAGTCTATGGAAATATCGTGTAGGATGGATACAGAGAAAACAGGAAAAATAAGACATTCTAATAATCCAAAAGTTTATCGATACATCCTTCCCTTTAAGATCCCATAAAAACTCTCTTAAAAATCATTAAAGGCACATAAAAAGTTAATATATGCTAGTCTCTAAACAATAATGAAATAGGAAAGGGGCCGTCGTCTAGCTTGGTAGGATGCGGGCCTGGGGAGAAATCCCCGCCTGGGCAACGGGATCCCAGAACGCCCGTGGCCCGGGGTTCAAATCCCCGCGGCCCCATTAAATCAATTCGTGTATCTGGTTCTTAATACTCTTTAATTGGACAATGATCTTAGTATATTATCGTCTACATACTAGTATATCAAACATTAATTCTCATGATATATATGTCTAGCATATTATTTGATACCTGATGGTCTATATTCCATATCCATTGTTATATAATTCGGTTAGTTTTATCAAGGTTGATTACAGCAGTATATACTGGGAGATTAAAGCTATGGCCAAGATTATTGAGGCAATCTATAAGGATGGAGTTTTGAAGCCTCTCGAAAAACTAGATCTTATAGATGGTCAACGTGTTAGAATAGCAATAGTTGAGAAAGATTTTGTACAGGTAGCTAGAGAAATTAGGATGCGTTTAAGGGAGAAGCTTAAAGGCAAAGATTTAATGGAGGAACTTATTCAAGAGCGTAAACGTTTTGCCCACTAAGAAGATAGTTATTGATGCGCCCCTCATAATAGATCTCTACGCAGCCCCTAACGATATATGTGCTTCTATAGCCGAGGATGTCATGTCATGGATTGCAAGTCACCTCGTAGAGGCGTATGCTCCTAAATTATTAGTAATTGAAGTTCTTGGTGTTCTAGCTCGCCATCTTCCAAAAAGAAGATCTCGACCTTGTTATAACTTCTTTTCC
>CAZVWZ010000033.1:0-12355 GCA_964631195.1 uncultured Desulfurococcaceae archaeon | reverse complement strand
TTGTACCTAAAATTCTTTGGAGAGTAAGAGTTTCTCCAAGGAACACATAGGCTAGTAGTGTTATTTGTATCAATATAGTGTTCTGTAGTATAGATTGTTCATAGGCTCTTAGTATCCCTAGTGTATGACTCCATAAAACAAAAGCTAGTATACTATTTATGATGCTGAGCCAAATAACCTAACTAGGGACCATGGATTGAAGTGCAGCGTTAAATAATCCCATAATAATGCTATGTGGAATACTTCCTTACGACTAGAAAGGCACTTGTGTAAAGTAGTTGCATCACATACTATCGTCTCAACATGTACCTTGCTAACTCCTTTAAGCCATTCATGAGCCAGATCTAGATCCTTAGAACGGAGATCGGTGGCAACTAGATTAACCTTCTTACCCATTCCAGATAATATGTTCGCCAATGCTGCACCGGCTATACCTGTGCCAGCCGCAATATCGATCACATTAATTTCCTCATTTCCAAGAATATCTCTAAAGTAATCATGTGTACTTACTAAATATGAGAAAACCTCTTTTATACCATTAAATCTCTTAATAGCTTCGGGGTCTCCTGGTTTCATAGGCCATATATGTAATTCATATAATTTTTCTAATTCACTATCCATATAGATCCCTACTTCCTAACTAAGCTTTGGTATAACAGGTGGTTTCTCTGCAAGGTATATTAGCGGAATCGACCTACCTGGTTTAGGCGACTTACTGAAATCCAGTCTTTCACCATCAGTTGACATTATTATGTAGTTTGAATCCTTTATCTTTGGAATTTCCTGCTCATTACATATATGATAATATAGTATCGGCAATCCATAGAACTTATAATAATCCCTAAAAAGGCCTAACATTCCAATAATCAGTTTATCTCCATCCCAGAACTTTAACAGGAATATAGACTGAGATGTGGGCCCAGCATAAGTCATAGCTAATCTAACTAGATCATTAAGGCTATTAACTTTTATAGTTAATACTTTTCTGATCTCTTCATTACTCATTAAGAACACCCCTAGTGAAAATAATACACTATGATATTCTCTAGGATAGAAAGAATATTAATTATTCTATGCCTACTTGTATACAGCTGTTCCTCAAGATCTTTCTATAGATCTTCATAATATGTATGAGCTTATCAAGATCTCCTATGGCCTTACTCTTTCTTCTAAATAAATTCATTGGCAATAATATTAGATTAGGCTTAGTACCATTATATTCATAGATCTTATTCCCTTCTTCATCATATATTATCGTTGGAGCTCCTCCGCCAAGGTCTCCTCTAAACTCTATTATCGACCCCATTATTATTAATGGTAAGTCATTCTCTTCAATCCTTGATTTAGCAATATATGTTGCCATAGAATACTTATAGTTAAATGGATTCATAGGAGAGATCACTAAGTCTGAACCCAAGATCTTATAAATTCTGAGAAGCTCTGGATACATTATTTCATCATTTATAGCTACACCTATATTCAAGCTACGTGTATTAAATATACCTATATCTTTACCAGGGATGATATTATATAGACTTTCAATATTTGATAGTATAAGTTTTCTATATTTACTTACTATTCTCCCTTCATGATTAATTAATAATCTAGATATATAGTAGTGGGCACCAGCCTTTTCAAGAAAACCAGGTACAATTATATTTAATCTTTCAGCCATGGCTATAGTAGATAGAGCACGTATTGATTGATCAGATACCTGTTCAAAAACTCTCTTGACATACCTTTTCCTAGATAAATTTGTAAATTCTAGTACGGGACCAGTGTTAAAGTATAATGGTAGTACAAGGACTTTTGCGCGATGTAATCTAGCTATTCTAGCAACTTGCTTAGCTACATCAGTATTGTATTTGCGTGCAAAAAGCTTTATTTTCCCATGATAAAGTGCTAAATAATATTTCCTACCCTTTCCCTCATCAAGTAATGTGATCTCAAGATCATCTAACCGCATACCAGTTTTCTCCACGCACTACTGTCTATATTAATAACTTTAGTACGGAGTTCATCATAAATTCTCCCCAGAATAGATTGGTAATCCTCCTTGCCTTCTTCCACAAGTCTCATTTTCTCCTCAAGCTCACGTGTAGTATCGACACTAACAACATCCCCATAGAATCTTGTTAGGAATTTATAGACCTCCATACCTCTTGGAGTAGGCATTAATGCCTTAACACGGCCTGTAACAGCTACATATTTCCTATCCAGAAGAGTCTGCACTATCTTAGCATATGTACTGGGCCTACCAATACCTTGTTCTTTCATCCATCTTATAACATCGTGGAATCTGGCCAGAGGCGGGTTTCTCGGCTCAGCCATAGTGATCGTGTACTTTCCAGATGCAATGGGATTTTCAGACGTAATTATGCGATATATTTCTAGAAATCCATCTCTAACAACACCTATAGGTCTATCGATCTCTGTCTCAAAGGATTCTATTTTAACCCTAAGCTTTTGCTTCTTAACGATTGCTGAGATCATCTGACTAGCAATGAATCTGCGGAATATAAGCTCATAAATCATCATATGGGCTCTAGTTAAGGGCCTTACAGGCTGTATAACGCCTTCTCTAATAAGCTCCCACAATCTATCGGGATCTATTGGTCTAGTAGGCCTAATAGCCTCATGAGCCCCTCCTGCGCCCCATGTACGTGGTTTAAATAATTCAATGTATTTATCCCCATATTTTTCCTGCAAATATTGTCTAGCAATAGCTATACCTGTATCAGATACGCGTGTGCTATCGGTTCTATGATATGTTATGAAACCTAGTTCGAATAGTTCTTGAGCTATCTGCATAGTCCTATGAGAGGGCATATTGTATCTAGCAGAGGCTTCTGCAAGTAATGTATCTGTAGTGAATGGAGGCAATGGATTAACTTCCTCCTCAACAACACCTATCTCTTCAACAAGAGCCTCTCTACCAAGTAAATCCCTAGCTCTTCTAATACCAAGTCTATCTAGGTACTCATAAGGCATTTCAATACGTAAAAGCCCATCGCCGATCTCGATAATTATTCTATCAGGTTTCTTAGCTTTCTCATATCTCTCAATAATATAGCCCAGGACAGGTGTTTGTACACGGCCAGCACTAAAGTTTCTATTAATAATATTACAACAGTCGATCTTCAAACCCTTCTTCTCAACAAGATACTTCATACAATAATATGGCCATAGATCATACCATAGTTTCTGAGATAATGCAAAACCAAGCCAGCGATCCTCAACTCTACGTATAATCTGTGCCTCAACAAGCTTCAAGTTAAAGTCTCTAGGATTACGTATAGCATTTAATATAGCTCTACGCGTTATCTCATGAAACTCAACCCTCTTTATCTCTCTAGTATAGGGCTCTAATAATACCTTTAGATCCCATCCTATCTTCTCGCCCTCAGTATCAGGATCTGTACCTATAAATACCAGATCTACTTCACTAGCTAGTTCTTGAAGTGCACGGACAACATCTATTTTTCTAACGATATCTCTTGAGCCGCATCGTGGACACTTTTTATCTTCACTTGTAAATTGATGTCCGCACTTATTACATCTCTTTATGTCTGTATATTCGGGTATAAACTTCCCTTCTACGAGATGTACTCCATAATTATAGAGGCCGGTATCCACAACTAGATCGTATATGTGTCCAACACTAGCTATTATCGATAAAACATAATCACCAGTAGTTACATCATAAGCCCTTATATTTTCACCAATAATACGGATACTTGGTTTGCCAAAGAAATTAGCTATTGTACGAGCCTTATTAGGTGATTCAACAATGAGTAATGCAGACTTAGATATCTCAAGTGCTTCTTCAACAACGATCTCTCCACTGATTATCTTCCTAACTCTATCCCTATCACTATCTATTTCCTTAAGAAGCTTGTCAAGATCGATCTCATTTAGGTCTTTAAACTCGAAATCCTCAAACAACCACCTCATTCTACGTGAAAGACCATTTAATAACCGTCTATCATCAACAAGTATAACGGATAATCCCTTAGTAATGCCTCCTGGGTAAAGTCTTGATGTACGTCCACTAGCTTGTATATAGGTTGCTACATCAGGTATCAATATGTATGTACGTCCATCCTCCTCTACAAGAGCAATATCGCTACTCTCCTTAAGCTTCTCCCATACATCAGGTCTTTCAAGGAGTTTCCGGGCGTACTCTAGAGCTTCAAGAAGTAGTTGCAGTACTGGCGATTCCTTATATTCTTCACCAGCAACAGCTTTTCTCAACTCTTCTCCAACAATAGCTAAGGCGGCAGGAGACAGTCTACGTAGTCTTTGTGTAAGCCTGCCTATTATTATCTCGATCTTTTTCCTCTCATCACCACTTACTACGTCTCTAAGTATACTTAATATACGAATTATATCAAATGGTCTGGGCGACTCTAATTTACTGCTGAACTTATGTCTAGGAACACCTATGAATATTGCATACCTTATTCTCTCAGGTAGATCAAGGCCTCTGACCATAACACCATAATATGTTGCAACACCTACAAGAACATCCAATTCACCCTTAGCAAAGTATTCCAGTATTCTAATATTCTTCTTCGAGTGAAATGCTTCTGCTCTAATACCTTTCTCCTTCAGTAAATTAGCTATGTACTCAGCATATTCTACACCTTTATCAATAGGTACATATACTAATCCTCCGTTGCCAAGTTTTCTAATAAGTTCAAGTAAATAATTCTCTATATTTTCCTTAGAAATAATATATGTATCAACAATATTTCTAATAGCCTCACCACGACTGCCGGCTTCAAATCCTAATAGCTCTCTAAATAATCTAGGATATATGCCTCGAGGTTTTCCAGTAGCACTTGATACAACAAGTATAGTTTTAATTCTAGATCTAGCTTTCTCCACTATAGCTTCAAGCTTCTTAACTTCTTTTACAATCTCTTTTCTACGCTCTTCATCAGTAGTTCTTGCAAGAGAGATTCTAAGTTTTATAAGTTGTAGCGCGGCATCTATTTCCTCTTCAGCAAAGCCCATAATTTGTAGTAACAGTCTTATACTTTTACCGCTTCTTAGAATAGCATCTACATCATCAACCATTATGAATGAATACTTATGTTTTCTTAGAAGTTCAGTATATTTATGTATAAACATAGATGTTGTCAATAATATATCAAAGTCTCCATTATTAATTCTTTGTAAATATTCTTCTCTAATTTTTCTGGATATTCTTGAGTGAAAAGCTATTATCTTGGGATTAACTCTTGCTCTTTCACTAAGTTTTAACAATTTCTCATATGCCTGATTAAGTAATGGTGTTGTTGGAAATACAAGATATATCTTGCCCTTACCTTTTCTATAGAGATAAAGCGCAGTCACTAATCCAAACATCGTCTTACCCATACCTGTTGGAGCAATTATTGAGAAGCTCTTACCCTTAAGTACACGACGAGCCCATGTACGTTGTGCACTCCAGAATCTATATCCTCCTGTTGCATCACTAAAGAATGCTTCTAATTTCCTAACCTCATCTTCAATATAAAGTATTCTCTTTAAATGATTAATATCACGTACGTTACTTGCATAAGCCTTTAATAGTTGATAGTAGTCACTTATATCTATCTTCGACAAAATCTTCTCAAAATCTTTAGTGGGCAAACACTTCTCACAAGGCGCCTTATAGACCAGTCTATAATCACTTATTTTGCCATAACAATTAGGACACGAATACCTATAATAGCCTCTAAGCTTAAAATACTCCATTCTATTCATCCACTAATCTATGATTTCTTCATGTATATTCTAGAGAGATAAGAAGTGATATATAATGTTATTTCTAAAAAGTATCAAAAATATAGCACTGATGATTCTATGATATATTGACTAAATGTTCAACTATAATGGTTATTTCTATGTTTTAAACCTTACAACTCTATCTGAATATACGATAATACCTTTATCAGTTATTTCAAATGGATGCCTTCTCATACTGTGTTTAGTGCCTCTCATTTTCCATATAATTAGGCTTCGAACAAGCTCGCCATTAATCTCGTCAAGATCTAGCCTTACTATACCGTCCGCAGCGTGTTCGACTCCCGGACCTCCGAATCCTCTCTCTGTAACACTCACCTGTGATACTAGTATCGATGTAGTACCCATTCCGCTTAACACCTTCTTAAGTTGTAATACAATTGATCTAGCAACACTAGGTTTTGTCAAATATAATGTTGATACTGAGTCAACAACTACACGTTGTGCACCAGTATCCCTTATAGCTTCTCTTAATACATCTATAAGAAGACCTACATCAGTTGGATCCCTAACCACATATCGCTCACGCTTAGCTGCTTCGCCAATGCCTGCTGTAAAGGCATCGACTATGGCAAATAATCCCTCGTTCTCATATTTCCTTACATCCCATCCAAACTGCTTCATATTAATCCTTACTTGGACGGGGTGTTCTTCTAAAGTAACGAGTATTCCAGGCTCACCTTTCTGTAATCCACTCCATAGATACTGTTGTCCAAATATTGATTTGCCTGTACCTGGACCACCAGATAATAATACTACATTTCTCTTAGGAATGCCTCCATTAAGTATTTCATCAAATCCAGGTATTCCCGTCTTTATACGTTCAACCATGATTTAGACACCCCATGACTATGGTTCTATAGAATATAGTATATACTATAGTCTATATATCTTTGGTATTTAACTTATATTCAATATATAATTATATTATATTCAAATAGTAGATTTTACGAACATTATAGGTATTTATAGACGGTTAACGACCTAAGAGGTTAAACATTATTAGGCATTAAACAGTATAGCTGAGTTAGAAACAAGATTATAGGTGATCATTATTGTCTAAAGAGAATAAAGAGATAAAACTTACTGTAGCTGAAGCCAAGCAAAGAGATGTTGGTAGAAAAATTGTTAGAATTAGCCGTCGTGCAATGGCTAGACTAGGAGTTACTACTGGCGATTTTATAGAAATTGAAGGACCTCAAGGAACGACTATAGCACAAGTATGGCCTGCCTATCCAAATGATGAAGAAAAAGATATCATACGTATTGATGGTCTCCTGCGAAGCAGTATAGGTGTCGGCGTCGGAGATGTTGTAACTGTTAGAAGGGTTAGTCTTGAACCAGCTACAAAGATTGTTCTAGCACCTATAGAGCCTATTCGCTTCGGACCAGATTTTCCAGAATATGTTAAGCAGCTTTTATTAAGAAAGCCTGTATCTAGAGGAGAAGTTTTAGTTATACCTATCTTTGGCATGGCCTTAAAACTTGTAGTAATAGCTACACAGCCTAGTCAAAGAGTCTATGTAACTGAGGCTACTCATGTAGAGATTAGAGCTGAACCCGTTAGAGAGGAGGTTCTAGAGAGACAACGTAGAATACCGAGAGTTACTTGGGAGGATATAGGTGATCTTGAGGAAGCTAAGCAGAAGATCCGTGAAATCGTTGAATGGCCTATGAAACATCCAGAATTATTCAAGCATTTAGGTATAGAGCCTCCAAAAGGTATATTACTCCATGGCCCACCTGGTACTGGTAAGACATTACTTGCCAAGGCACTGGCTAACGAGATAGGTGCTTACTTCATAGCGATCAATGGACCGGAGATCATGAGTAAGTATTACGGTGAAAGCGAGCAAAGACTTAGAGAGATCTTTAAAGAAGCTGAAGAGAATGCTCCAGCAATAATATTCATTGATGAAATAGATAGTATTGCTCCTCGAAGAGAAGAAGTTACTGGCGAAGTTGAGAAACGTGTTGTAGCACAGCTATTAACTCTAATGGATGGCTTGAAGGAGAGGGGCAGAGTAATAGTTATTGGTGCAACCAATAGGCCTGAAGCAGTTGATCCTGCTCTCCGTAGACCTGGTCGATTTGATCGTGAGATCGTTATTCCACCACCCGATAAAAGAGCACGTAGAGAGATCCTTGCAGTACATACACGTAATATGCCATTAGCAGAGGACGTCGACTTAGACAAAATTGCTGAAATGACGCATGGATATACAGGTGCCGATATAGCTGCACTTGTTAAGGAAGCTGCACTTGCTGCACTACGTAGATTCATTAGTGAGGAGAAAATAGATTTATCCCAACCTATTCCAGCTGAGAAATTACGGCAGCTCAAGGTTACTATGAAGGATTTCATGGAAGCTATGAAGCATGTACAGCCATCATTGATTAGAGAAATTTATGTAGAGGTGCCAGAGGTTCATTGGAGTGATATTGGTGGGCTAGAAGACGTTAAGCAACAGTTAAGAGAAGCTGTTGAATGGCCTATGAAGAGCCCAGAGATATTTGAGCAAATGGGCATTGAGCCTCCAAAGGGCATATTACTCTATGGCCCACCTGGTACTGGTAAGACATTACTTGCTAAAGCAGTTGCTACTGAAAGCGGTTCAAACTTCATTGCTGTACGTGGACCAGAAATACTTAGTAAATGGGTTGGTGAAAGCGAAAAAGCCGTTCGACAAATCTTTAGAAGAGCCAGACAGGTTGCTCCAGCAATAATATTCTTTGATGAATTAGATGCCATAGCTCCAGCTCGTGGATATAGACATGATACCAGTGGCGTCACTGATCGTATTGTTAATCAGTTATTAACTGAAATGGATGGTATAGAACCTTTACGTAATGTTGTCGTTATAGCCGCTACTAACAGGCCAGATATAATAGACCCAGCACTACTTAGGCCAGGTAGATTTGATAGATTAATTTATGTACCACCACCCGATGAGAAAGCTAGACTCGAGATATTTAAAGTCCATACACGTAATATGCCTTTAGCAGAAGACGTCGATCTCAAGGAACTTGCTAGAAAAACAGAAGGTTATACAGGTGCTGATATAGCTGCCGTATGCCGTGAGGCTGCTATGATTGCTTTAAGAGAAGAATTCAAGGTAAGACCTATAAAGATGAAACACTTCTTAGAAGCTTTGAAGAAAGTGCCGCCAAGTCTTACGAGAGATGTTATTGAACGTTATGAGAGACTAGGTCGAGAGCTTAAGAAAACCTATATTGGAACTACATACATTGGTTAATTAAGGGATTTTTTATGTCTGAGCGATCTCCTCAATCATTTATTAGAATACTCCGTAGACTGGGTAAGAACCTACCTTATCTTATACGTAATCGTTTCAGAGCACTTATTGTAATATCGGGCAGTGATCCAGAGTTCATGGGTAAGTTATCGGCTAGAGCCATATTGTACTATGAGAGAAGCTACCGTAAACATACTAGGGATCTTAGGAAGGAAATAACTGTCCTTCAAGGACTATACGTTTTCCATGATGAATTCCCTGAAGCAGTTTATATGAAAAAGGTTTTTGAGACATTAATGGAGGATAAGTCTAGGAATACAAAGATCAAGTACGCTGTTTATGAAATTAGTGAAAGATTCCTTGGATCAACATTTGATATACTTATAATGGATTTAACAAAGGATTTAAAACCAAACGATCTCGGTAGACTCATAGGTATCGTACGTGGTGGTGGTTTAATAGTATTATTAATTCCTAAATGGGATGAATGGGACAATTTTATGACCATTTTCAAACGTAACCTCACAGTACCACAGTTTCCCAGTCCGAGACATGTATTTATTAAATGGGTTAAAAGAAAGCTCCTAGAGCATGACGGCATAGCTATTTATGATGCTGATAATCAAAGAGTTTTAAAGAACTTTAATTTATTAACAGAATATGTAGAGGAAAGGAAAAAGATCGAATATCCAAGAGAGTCCTTATTCCCAAGATCCGTTTATGAACAAGCACTCACACAAGATCAAGTGAAAGTTATAAAACTACTTGAGATCCTTTATGAAAAGCCTAAGAGAGGCAGGAAGAAAGTAATAATCATAACCGCTGATCGTGGTAGAGGAAAATCATGTGCCGTCGGTATTGGTGCTGTTGGACTAATATTGTTGCTTAGCAAGATCAAGCCTAGGGTTAGAGTTCTAGTAACAGCTCCCGCACCTTCAAATGTACAGTCTTTAATGATGCTTGCTAAGCAAACGCTTGATAGACATGGTCTTAAGTATAAGGAATTTCGTAGAGAAGGTTATACTATAGAGCTTCGTGGAGATAGATTTTCCATAGAGTATTGGGAGCCTATAAGTATTCCTAGACTCCGTGGAGACATAGTTATTGTTGATGAAGCAGCTGGTATTAGCGTGCCTATGTTATACCGTATTTGGGAAAGCTATGGTCGATTAGTGTTTTCCACAACAATCCATGGATATGAGGGTGCTGGTAGAGGTTTCTCTGTGAGGTTTATGAGTAGAGTTAAAAGCGATCCAAAGACTGTCCTCTATAAATATGAAATGACCGAACCAATTAGGTACTCTAGTAAAGACCCTATAGAGAGATGGCAATTTGATACGTTATTGCTGGATGCCGAACCTGCCGAACTCGAGCAAGAAGATCTTAAATATATTGAGGAAAAGCGATTCAAGTACATAGCATATGATCCAGGCTATCTATTTAGTTCAGAAGGAGAAGAAGAGCTTAGACAGCTTTTCGGTATATATGTGCTGGCTCATTATAGGAACGAGCCAGACGATCTTGGTATGATAGCTGACGCACCGCATCATATTGTTAGAGCTGTCAAGCTACCTACAGGTAAAATTGTATGTGCTTTACAGATAGCTGTTGAAGGCCCTATTGAAAGAGAAAGGGCCATTGAATTATTAAAAGGTGGAAAAATACCCGGCAATATAATACCTGATCGGTTCTTAAAACATCAGAGAATTATGGAGTTTGCAGACACTAGAGGATGGAGGATTGTACGTATAGCTACGCATCCAGATGTACAAGGGAAGGGTATTGGTACTTGGGCTCTCTCGCAAGTATTGAAAGAGGCTAGGGAAAAGGGTCTTGACTGGGTTGGTGCTGGTTTCGGAGTTAATGAACAATTGCTTAAATTCTGGATAAAATCAGGTTTCTACACAGTCCATATATCGCCGGATAGAAACCCAGTTAGTGGTGAGTATACTGTTTTAGTTATACATCCATTAAGTAATAGAGTTAAAGAGATCATTAAAGTAGCTGTTAAGGAATTTAAGAATAAGTTATTGAATAGTCTAGCCATAAACTATGATGATCTAGAAATAGAGGTTGCTAGACTTATGCTTGAACAAGGAGAACCAGCTATAGCCATAGATAATGTTCCAAGGAACTTATTTACGTTGATACAAGTTGATAGACTATGGATTTATTGTCAAGGCCCAATGACCTTTGAAGCTGCAGCAGACCTTATGTCACTAATCGCTAAAATCTATTGGCTAATGCCCCGTGATAAAAGGCCTAGGCTTACACGTGCACAAGAATACATATTAATTGGTAAGGCTTTGCAAGGACGTAGTTGGGAAGATATGGCCCATATACTTAGAGTTAAGAGCAAATACATTATGGAAGAAGCTCGTAACATTGCTTGTATAGTACTAGAGCAATTATTTAATATATCAACGGACTATGTGCCAGGGGTGAAGATAGATTTATATATGGAGAAGAATTACCTTATTTAGTCCTCATCATTAGTATCCTCTATATTTGTAAATTCAAGTTCTTTCCTAATCTCAGCAGAGAGTATTTTTCTTAATAGACTAGCTGGATATGAGATCTCCTCTCTCGTTAGTTTATATGGTCCTAATACAACCATCCCTTTTCCATCAACTACGTCTATTTCATAAACTCTTGTATCATGAGGTGTTTGCCTCATTTTCTCGATTATTATAAATCTCTTAAGTCTCCCGCCAACAATTCTCTTTCTAAACCTAATGATGCCGTCAGCCACATGTTCTACTCCAAATCCAAAGCCTAGACTTGTTGTTACAGCATATTGGCTTACAAGCAATACAGTCATATCCCATTTAGTCAATACCCTCTTAACATAATAGCTATACTTACGAGCCATTGCAGGTTTATCAAGCCAGAAAGCACTCATAGAATCAACTACTACTCTTGTATGGCCATAACCTAAATACTTTTTAGCCTCGATAATCTTATTGACAAGTTCTTCAATATCGAGCCTAGACAGAGACCATGGATCGCCTCGCTCACCCATTAATGCATCAATTATTACAAGCCTGCCTTCATCAACATGCTCCTTAAAGTTAAACCCAAACATCTTAGCTTGTCTAATAACGCTTTGTCTAGATTCTTCAGTAGTGACATATATGCCTGGCTCGCCTATTTCCAATCCTTTAGCTATAAAGTGTATACAAAATATTGTTTTACCTGTGCCAGGTTCGCCAACAACTGCTATAACAAATCCTCTAGGAACACCGCCACCTATGATCTTATCTATTCCTTCAACACCAGTAGGTATTCTCTCAAGATCTATTTTC
>CAZVWZ010000032.1:0-12426 GCA_964631195.1 uncultured Desulfurococcaceae archaeon | reverse complement strand
CATTATATGCAGCAATAGATAGTGCCAATAGTGTTTTATAAGTACCTGTAGGACCTTTTATGCATACTATTGAATTAGCAGGTACTCCTCCATCAAGTATTTCATCAAGTTTAGGAATACCTGTTGGTATACGTTCACTAGATATACTGCCTTGATATGATTGTGTATACTTATATGGTGGATATACTTGTATCCCACTAGCCGTAATAGTGTATTCAACTGGTGTAGGTATGTAACTAGAATATCTAGATTTAGTAATCATTAGATACTTAGTCTCGTAATGAGGCCTTCTTTTACGCATAAGCTCTATAATGATGTCAGCCATTACCTCCTCATAACCGTATTGTTGAGTTCCTACACCTGTCTCTTTTATGATCAGTAATGTTGCACCAAGCTCTTTTATTCTCTGTATAAGTTGCAATATAAATACTCTGTATTCTTCTTCTGTAAGTACAGCTGTTAATGCATCGATAGTATCTATAACTACTCTTCTGATCTTTCTGGCACTTATTGTATCTTGTATAACGCTTACGAAGTATAATAGCTGTGATTTTTCAGAGTAAACAGATTCTTGGAAATAATGTAGTTTAGAACCTACATAATCTCTTAAATCAATACCTATGCCCGATGCTTTCCATAAGAACTCCTCTTGATTTTCAAAGAAATTTATATAGATGGCCTCTTCCCCTAATATAAGGCTTCTCTCTATAAAATGTATTCCCATTATAGTTTTTCCAAGCCCATGTTCTCCCTTGACCAAGATAGTCGTTCCATAAGGACATTCTAAGAATATTCTATCAATACCGGGAATTCCAAGGTCAATACATTTTATAAGTTTCATAATATCATTCCCACAATATCTTATAACTATGATCCTTTAAATCATTATATCCTAAGTGTAGTTTTTAATTTAAAGGGACCCATTTCTAAACATAAACTAAAAATTCTTAATAGAATTAATTGTAAGTTTAGTGTTTTTATGAGGCTAACTACTTACTTGATAGATGGATGATGGGGTTTTAGCAGATAATGTATAATAACGGAAATTCTTGGCAATTTCCTCTATAGACAGATGTGGAGCAACTATTAATGGTATATATTCCTTTATTGCTATTCTTATAGCTATTATATCTACTTTTTTTATTCCATGAAGAATTACTACCGAAGGTTTAACAGGTGCCACTCTAATAGCGACTAATGGTGATCTTCCACGAGTTATCCTTGTGAACACCATCACTCGATCACTTGTAGCTCCCATAAGCTTGACGAATTCATTAGCAGCTATAGATTCTATAGTACGTATGCTATCTACAATAGTGTATCCTTTTATTGGTCTATGATCGATGAAGGGTGTTATCAATATACCTTTAGTAAGTTTTAATATTTCCTCAAGACTTATGGGCGATAAGAACTCAGCCATGTCAATAATGCCCTCAACATAAAATCCCAGGAGAATAGCTACTTTCCGTGTAACAACCCAGTTCCTACTACTGTCATACTCTAGAAGAGCTCTCACAAATTGACGTATAAATTTACGTCCAGGCTCGCGTTTACCCCTTTCATAATCACTAACAACGCTATATGACACTCTCATAATCCTGGCAATATCAACCTGACTTAAACCATATATTTCACGCCAACGTCTAAGCTCATTATTAGGACTATTACTCCATACAATATCGCCAGCAATACGTTTAGCAACACTTTCAATAACATATTCTGGCAACCTAGTTTTCAAGAGTATCTACCAGTAAGTGTCTACTAAAATATTAGATAACACTTGTACTAGAATAAGTTATCCGTAAACTTTAAGCATGTTTTACAAGATAATAAAATGAATAGTGAACAAGTTGATTAGTGAATTAAAACATATCTAATTTTTAAACAAGATTATTCGTATTCATATGTCTTTTGAACTTATATGAAAATTTATAATTGGTCGAAGCACTTATATATTATCTTCGAGTATAGCTTCTCAAGCAGCATGTAATAATGGTGCATGTGATTATTTTACCAAAAACAATGCTCTAGTATTTACACCGCAATACACATCACTAACAGTAATATATCATAATATAATTCGAGGAGATTATGTGTCTAACGACACTAGCTTTAGAAATGAACCATGGAATATAATAACTATAGATAGATTACCTCCTGGAGCAACTATTGAGAAGGCCTTTCTAGTATGGGCCATTTTAAATAATACATCAGTTCCATCAACAATTATGGTTAATGGAGTGTTTTTCAATGGAGTTTTAGCAGTATTGATGTTGATTATTGTTGGGGTATTAGCCATAGCTATGTTTTCTATGCAGATGTAACAAGTGTGGTTACTGATAATGGAATATATAATATAAGTGAATACCCAACGGGTACAGCTGACTTTTCTGATCCATGAGTATCAGGTGTTCCACCTATACTGAAGAAGCTAATCTTATAGTAATATATTCGCTTCCAACAGAGCCTCTGAGGGAAATAGTTGTTCTAATAGGTGATATATCTACAGAAAGTTTTCCTGTTGGCACGCCTATAAATGCTACAATTAACATTAATTATCCAATAGCTACGCCAGTAGAGGCTAAAAATACATGGATTGTAGCTGATGGACAAAACACCTTTCTGTATGACAAGGCATTGTTTAAAGGGACAGTGGTAGCTGGTCCAGGTTCAAGTATTAGAGTAAATGATGCGTTTCCAGGACTTGATCATAGAGCTAGTGTTTCAAGCTGTGGAGCTTTATGGGATACGTTAATTATAGATGTAAGTAACTTGATATCGTCTGCAGATACATCATTTATTGACAGCATACAAAACGATCCTACTGAACGGGATTGCCTAGGCTATGTTGCAAATGTATTCTCCATAAAAGTAAAGACTAAGGTACCAACAGTTGTTGGAGGAGAAATAATAGAATCAAATGCTTCTATAGGATCCTATATGACGGTATCACTAATACTTATCTCATTAGACATTGAAATGTTATATTTATACAGTATATAAGAGGAAGCACTAGTAACTAATAAATAATGATTAAGAAAGAAACAATAGCTGATTCCAGCCCTGTCTAATACTATCATAAAATTTCAGGCCGCCAGAAGCTCTAATTCCAGGTTTCCGTCTTCCTTCTTAAACATAGCTACCTAAAGACAGACGATGGTACAGTTATACGTCAGTGAGAAGAGTATAAAGACTATATTACTGTATGCTAGAAATCATCTTGACAGGTATGCTATTATCCTTAGAAGAGCTCTACTATGATCTTTTGAGCGGCATAACTATAACTAATCTACAACAATATATCATCTTGATGAGACTAGAGCCGTATCGAAATGGATGATCAGTAATGATGTGGAGCTGGATATAATGGGTCGTGATGTAGTATGAGGTTCATATTTTATATGAAGGCCAAGAAGGTAAAACGTCAGCCCTAACTACCTATATATGGGTAATAGGGAGACTTCTACGTGTACTTGATAAAGAGAAGCTAGTAAAGTATGTCAAGTACCTTGAAAGAATTAGTCCCTAAATTGCCATCTCTACAGCTAGTAGAGAGGATTATAGGTGAAATAAGGGATCACCGGTATATGCACTTATGAAGTTTAAGCCAGATATTATAGCTGGTTTTACAGCTTTACTGCCTAGTTACAAGAGGTATCGTCTCGATCCCAGCGTAAAGGACGTAATTGGCGAACCGCATCTTTTATATACGGCTTTAAAAAATAGAGAAAAAGCCCGAAATTCAGGCTTCTAAGAGCCATGGCAGACATATTCAATATTGAGATGAATGAGTATGAGCAGAAAAGATCTTATAGCACTTATTCAAAAAGACTAGACTATGAAAAGTTGAGTTCCAAGTAGAGTCTAAAGAAGATCTTTAAGTCTACCGATAATACTATAACTAGGAGTAAATTTAGCAAAATGACTAGGGAAAGGAAGAATATTATATTTGATAACGAATAGGAATATTCTCTGAAATAGTTACTTATAAACTTTAAAACTTTATCATGTACATATAGCAAGTGGAAAATGGACATGCTATGCCAAGTTCTTTTATACGCAGCCAGAAATCCATCATTAAATTATTACTAAGGTATTCATGCATCATAATATAAGCTGTGTAATCAATAAGCTTGAAGCTAAATTAGAAACGCATAAAGACTATTTATATAAAATAAAGAAAGGTCTTCTACATGATCGTAGTTTTATAAATAGGCCTGATATTAAAACTACGTGGCTAAAATAGTCATAGCACAATAGAACAGAAAAATATAGTATACCTTTTTGAACTATAAAAATCTAGAATAATAGTGACATGAAATATTACCTAGAAAAGAGACCTATAGAATATTTAGCTATAATAATTGATATTTTTCATTATATTTTTCCTAAAATCCATGTATTATAGGTTTAATTACCATACTATTTATAGAATAAGATCGTATCAGTAGGGCATGCTTTATAATGAATGACAGTGTATAAGCATAGAAGAAAAGTATTTATAGAAAATAACTAAAGTATTGTTATAACTCTTAGGATAGTTCTGGCGCTGTTACATGAATATTTATCTCGCAACTTAGATAGTCTGCAACACCCTGATCATAACTTATTTCTATGTATGAATCGCTTGACGATGCTAAATAATTGTATTCTATATAGAAAGACGCGTGGGCTTCCCCAACGGTTTTTCCTTCGATAGAAAAGATAGTAGAGTAATAGAAAGTTATTGGTGCTTCGAGGCTATTATAACTTGTCACCATTTCTGGTGGGTCAACAAAAATAACCTTATTGGCTATACTGGAAGCCGTACTAACACCCGTTGCAATAGCTGAAGCTAACCCTAAGAACGTCTTTGATACCGGATCAGGGTCTATCACCGAGGCTATGAATAACGTAACTGAAGCAACATTAGCGTAGTCCTCGATCGCTGTAGCTATAGTTCTTGCCTGAGATATATATCTACGAACATCTCCTGTTACATCATTTTGATTCATGTCATTAATGTATATAAGATTAAAGCCTTCATATCCAAATCCTGGTTGTCCCTCATTGGGATTGTCTGTGCCTGTCTCAACTACTATTTTCATTTTAGTAATTCTATAGTAGTCACTTGCAGGATGATATGGATATAAACAGATAGATTCTTGGCAGTACTGATACCATACCTCCTTAGTATACCCAAGATATAGTTGTATTGTAGCATACTCTTTCCAAGATAACCAGTAAATATTATAAATTCCTAGATAACCATGATTGTTTATCCACCAATATCTCTCTTCGTTTCCCCAGTAATATGCTACGGCTTTTGTCCCATCGAATTCGTGTTCGATATAAAAGTCTACTCTACTTACATAAGCTTTTATAGGTGGAGGCGTTGAATCATAGTCGAAGCATTCAAACTCGATCTTAAGCATGACAGATTCGACATCATTTGGTATTTCAACGTAATCTGCTATCTGATGATACTTGCCATCGCTTAGATCAAGCCATGGACCATAAACTGTAGTAGTAGGATCCCCTTCTACTTTATAATAGCCTCTTATTTCTAAAAGTATATAATTAATACTATAATTATTTAATCGATCATTTGCTATAAATGTTAGATCGAGCGAGTCACCATTTTTGATCACAACCTCACTGTCATCATTTATTAAGGCATATACTACATCTAATTTTTCTATACCGTTTGAAAGAATTGCTTCAGCTAACTTGAGAGGCTTTAATTGTTCCTTTTTAATTTCTTTAACATTATTTATTTCAGCTAATGCTATGTAATCGATTTTATGAAAGCCCGTAGAAACTATCTTAATAACAATATCTTCTTTACTATTATATAGAGGTGTTGCGGATAAATCTATTGCCTCAAGATACCAGTTATGCCTAGGCTCTATTGTAGCTATTTTTATCCATTTTCCATTAGAATAGCCGTAAATCATCAATGATGTCTTATACAGAATGTCCGTATGCAGTAGCAGTAATTTGGGCTTATGTTCTAGCCTTGGAAAAACAACAGTATATGTATCGTTCGGTCTTGCCGCGATGTAGCCCATGTTCATGAACCATATCTTAAACGCAAAATTATTACCATAATTATCCAATACCTCGATAGGTCTAACGAGTTTGCTTTTGTCTTTTATAATAAAGACTTTTCCTGTACTGCTCTCCGAAACTATGATGTCTCCTCTAGTTTTGGGTATGTAATACGCTTTGATGCTATATATGTGATCTTCTTCTCCATCTTTCTCTACGATCCTGAATTTTATCTTATTATCGATTATGCTAAATTGACTGGGGTTAACTAGGTAATAGTCTTCTTTTACTTCTCTACCTCTAGCCGATGGAAGCAAGTTATTAACATATACATATTCTCCATTGATAAAACCATATAATCGAGGGCAACCACCAGAAGAACCTGCGGATATTGTTACAGTTATTCTGGCTTTAATTTTTCCAGAAGCTGGTTGTTCGGCTCTAACATATGCGTAAAAGAGTACTTTCTCATTTTTTACAGAGTTTATATGAGTATTATCGGAATACTGGTATATAGAAGCATAACCATTCATGGAGTAAAGATATAACGCACGATCTCCTCTAACACCTGCTTTGTCTATAATGTTATAATTGTCGGCAATAATGTTCCAGTATTCGGGATCTTCCTCGTGATCAAATGTTAGACCCTTGAACAATTCACCTACATTATAATACTTACTAGGTATTACAAAGTCATAATTATATGGTCCTTCTAACAATGTAGTGGATTCAGCATGCACTATCGGAATATAGACTGGTATAACAGCAATAGATAATACAATAAAAATAGTAAGAAGGGGAACACCTATTTTCCCCTTCATATTCAGACACCTTTAATTTCTTATTTATAAAACCTAAATATACTTTACGTAAATGAAGAGCCTCAATATTATGAAAATAACACATATAATTGTTTTGATCCATAAAATAATATTGTGAGATGTCGATTTTGAAGTGATAACAATGTCCTCTAAGTATTGGAAAACGATATTATTCATTATTGTTTTGATTATCGGCATTTCTCTGTATATATTGTTTTTCCCCACATATTATCCCCAAATCCATCCACATAGTAAGGCTATAATCAATATAAGCGATGTAAGAGAGGCTGAGAGAATCACAAGCAAGATCCTTGACAAATACTGGAGTAGGGTGAAAAAACTAAGAACATACTCAATAGACATATTCTGGACCAGGAAGGATATAATGATCGGATATGACAGAGAAGATTTAAACTATACATATGAGCTCAAACGATTCATTATCGTGAAAATCATAGGACAGATCATCCAGGAGACAGAACTATATTTCAGAGGAACAAAGCATCCATGGGATAATATCACGTGGATACAATATGATATACTAAACGAGAGAATGCTTATATATCACAACGGCGCCTTCTCAGGAGACGATCAATCAGGATTAGGCTCTGTTAATGCATTATTCTACATCGATAAATATAGATTCATAATAATTAATGTTGCCCCCGCAGAGTATTGTCTACCAAACTTCACCACCTTCAAATACAATGGTACCTACATAAAACTACCCCGACCATGCAGTCCTGAATACCGTAAATATTGGAACTTCTATTACATATATTTCCGTCCGCCATATATAATTGCCTTCACCGAACCCTATGAGGAAGAAAAAGCCCCAGCATTCATCACCTCAATAACTGTGATAACAAATTGTGAAGCTGATAAGAACCTCTTAGACAAACTATTCAACAACTATGTATACAACAAACTAGTTGAATTCGAGAAAAAATGGATTAAAAGATTCAATAAGACAGGAATCTCGACACAAGGAGCCGTATACTTTGATTTAAGGAAAGTACCCAATACTGATCAAAACAACATATTCTTCATACAGATCGAGAAAAATATAACAAACAGCCTCTGGTATGAAGTTATAAAACCTGTTCTAGAACTAATACATGTTCATGCAAATAGTCTTGAAGACATAATGTTCGTACTACTAATAAACAAGCATGAAGTAATATATCTAGAACCAATATGAAAACAATAGAGCTACAAAGCCTCTCAATTTCTAGAGGAGATACTATATGATTACAATGATGACATAGCAGAGTTTTCATCATTAATCATTTAGAAGATTTATTTGCTTTTCGATTATGTGTTTCTTCCATAGCCAGTAGAGGCTTCATAGTAGCTTGAATTCCTCCTTTGCGGCTAATTATACCCTGAGCCCAAGGCTATAACCTGAGAATCTTCTTAACAACATCAACCATTTCATCAGAAGTATCTGCATCGACACCAAACTCCTCCATGTAATCCAAGTATTTTTCATCCACGACAAGCTGTATGCGGACACCCGATCTCCTAGCCCTATCGATATACTTTCCAATCTTACCTAGATCTTGGCTAAGCCTAGTCTCTAGACTTCAATAAACAGGATCCTGTTGAGAAGACATGAATCATGCCCATTAAGCGGTATAACCACTATATTAGCGACTTTCACAGAACTTCCTCACCTTATCAACCAAGAGAGGGGTCTATCGTACAAAACCCTTCTTCAAGCATCGAGGGTAGATTATAGGCTATAAGGACTTAGCAGACACAACCTTCATACATAAACAATATATACCCTGGCTTAACAAGAGTCCGTCTGAGATCCAGTAGTGTTGGCAGTGGGTTAGGGCCAATATAGCAGGTCAGCATTATCAAGAAGCTCCTTGAATCCTTCAATAATGCCTACCTATGCAGAAGCGGGTAGTACTACAATTTCAACTCTTAACATTTACCTTAACCCTCTTTTAAAAATGATTTTGTCATGGGACCTGATCTTTACCTCATAGAGGTCCGGATCCTCTGGTGCACAATATATTGCGCATTCACCAGAAGACCCCAGTCTTGGCGAGGGTAATAAAGCCTACTATTAACATATACCTCAAGCTCTTGGTTGGCAACAAGGGTTCCCGAAGAATCACATAGAACATCTACAATCTTTATATGGGTATTCTAGTTGAATCACAAGCCACTATTTCAACAGTTTCAGGAACCTTTGTTACAGCCCTCTTCCTAGTTGCTTTCCTTATACCTATTGTTTTAACTGAGGACTTGTATTTCTCGCTAATAAGTATCAGGAGCTGTTTCTCAAGCGGAACGGATTTTGTAGGCTTCTTAGCTATTCCGAGCTCGGCAAAGAGCATTATTAGCAGAGAGACTAGAGACCTGATGAAGTCCAAGCTCATGAAAATGTTCAACGTGATTGCTGGTAGATCAAATAATACAATAATTAGTTGGTAAACACTAAGATTGCTTATAAACGAGAAGCTAAATAATGCTGCATCCACCGAGACCTATCCTCAATAGCAAGAACTCTATCCTCCCTAAGCATCAACTACACAAAAATAAGTTAAAGTCTAATGGCTATAATAACAGATTATTAAAAACGCTAGGCCATGTATAAGGGGTTTGAAGAAATGGGGAAGATGGGAGACTTGAACTGAATTATGTAGTCCGCCGGGGGGGACTCGAACCCCCGACCACCCGGTTTCTATGAAGCCCTTAATGCCGCCCCGCCTCCATCCATCCCCATGGGGATCGGGGGTGTTTGGCGGGTGGGGGGCTCCAATCTCCCCACTACAGCCGGGCGCTCTGCCGCTGAGCTACCGGCGGTTTCGTTTAATTGTTTTTGTTTGGTCTGGTTTTATAGTTTTTGTTGGTGCTTGTTTTTATAGTGTTGTATGTATTGTAATTATTGGTGACTATGCTATGGTTTCTCTTGCAACAGAAGTTGATAAGGTTTTAGAGAGGGATATTTTGGAAGTCGATGGTATTTTAAGTATTAAGGACAGCGTTAGGGAAGAGGCCATTAGATTAAGCCGTGAGATCATTAGAGCTAGTGCTGAAGCTGTTAGAATGATTCATCTTGGTAAAGTTAGTGAGGCTAGAAATAGTATTTCTAATGCCATTGATAAAG
Organism: uncultured Desulfurococcaceae archaeon; assembly: GCA_964631195.1. Classification (GTDB taxonomy): domain Archaea; phylum Thermoproteota; class Thermoprotei_A; order Sulfolobales; family Desulfurococcaceae; genus CAZHDB01. The sequence continues at coordinate 2,448 of CAZVWZ010000032.1, read as the reverse complement.
TTAGGATCCTCACTAGTAAGCTTAAGGATCATCCTGATCTATTCTATAGCGGTCTTGTATATAATTGCTTGAGTGAATATGTTGAAGCCTATGTATTCTATAATCTAGTTGTTGAATCTAAAATGCCTAGCCTCCACGAACTTAATGTACCACATATACCTTATCTCCAAGGCCTAGGAGACGTTATTGGCGAACTTAGAAGATATATAATCGATCTTCTTAAGAAACAAGAATATCGTGAAGCTAGTATGTATCTCGAGGTTATGGAGACTATTTATCAATGGCTTAAAAAACTCAATTACCCGGATGCACTAATGCCTGGCGTAAGACATAAGGTTGATGTTGCCCGCCGCCTTATAGAAGATACCAAGGTATTATACTTAAACACTATAAACTCGTATGAACTTAGAAAAAGAATTGAGGAAATATCTAAGAAATTATCTTTAAACACAGGTATAACTCCATGATATATGAAGCAATAATCCTAGCAGCAGGTCCAGGAAAGAGGTTTTATAAAGAAACTAGAAAATATAAACTCCTCATCGACATACATGGATATAAACTCATAGAATATCCATTAAACTCATTAATACATGCTGGCATTAAGAACTTTGTCATAGTTGTCAATAATAGATACTATGAGTCTATAAAGGGCCTACTATCTAAATACAAAGTTAATATAACCTATATAATAAACCATGAAATTAGCAAAGGCAATGGATATAGTCTAATTCTAGGCATACCCTATATAGAAAGCAAATATTTTATAGTATCCATGGCAGACCATATATATCCCCCAAGTATAGTTAAAGAATTATTAAAGAAATTTCATGGAAAGCCCTGTCTAGGAGGAGATTCTAATCCTAAATATATTGAACTGGAAGAGGCTACTCTCATAAATGTAGAAGATAATATTATTATAGACATAGGTAAGAGACTTAGTAGTTATAAGTATGTAGATATGGGAATACATATCTTATCAAAAGACATGCCATATGATCAATGTATATCAGCTAGAATAGAACTTTCGGCATTGATAAAATGTCTTTCTAAGAAGACAAGGATTTTTCTAATAGATATTTCGGGAAAGCCATGGACCGATATAGACACATATAATGACTATCTAAGCGTAACACATGGCCCTTGGAAGGTAGTTGTTGAAAAGGTGATTAAAGAGTGGAGCTTGATAAAGAGCTCAAGATAACAGGCAAGCCTACAGATGGCCCTATATCAAAGTATATTAATAGAAGGATTTCTACAAGAATAACGCGTTTCATAATTAAACATAATATTCCGTTAACACCTAATCAAGTATCACTGATTTCTTTCATAACGGCCATAGCTGTACTACCATTATATTTACATGGATACTTAATACCTGCAGGCATACTCGTACAACTATCATCTATAATTGATGGTATAGATGGTGAACTTGCTAGAGCACTTAATATGATCTCTAAAAAAGGGGGGTTCATAGATACCATTCTTGACAGGTATTCTGACGTAATAATAGTATTGTCATTAATACTTTACTTGTCATTAACGCGTTATCTAGCAATTCATATACTAATATTTGCAGTTTTATGTATAAGCGGAGTCCTCATGGTAAGCTACATACATACTAGAGGACAATACGATTTCAAAATACACCCTGCTACCATAGGCTATCTAGATAGTATAGCGTCACGTGATGTAAGATTATTTATAATATTTATTGGAAGCATAATAGGATTTATAGAATATACTATTATAGTTCTAGCCATACTAACTCATACATACGTTATTGTAAAAACCATAAATATGGCGACAATGAAGTATGAAGAAACACAATAAAATGGTGGGCCCGGGGGGATTTGAACCCCCGACCACCCGGTATCCCAGACAACTATTAAAATCTAGATACTTATGAGCCGGGCGCTCTACCTGGCTGAGCTACGGGCCCATTGTCTAGTAGTTAAAATAGAATTAGAGGAATATATAACTTATTTTGTAAAAAAGAATTAGAATACACGTGGATAATCCATGTACCTAATAATTTTCCCAGTACTACTATAACGTATATATTTAGAAATGGATTGTTTCAGCCACCTATACTGAATAATTTATAGTCGTTATTATAATCCTAAGGAGTTAGATCCGCTTTAGAAAGATATGCTTCAGTAACTTTATATCATACACCATTATAGAAATACCTAGTATCACGTTGCAAAACATTTAGATCCATTTCAACGCCGAATTGCATAAGCATTGCCCTACCATCTAGGTCTCCCTCAATTAGGAAACCTGAATAATCTGAGATATAGCATCGATCTATGTTAATTGGTTATATATTGTTATGGATGATTCATGTGTTTTAAATTATGTTAGTAATTATTAAGATCCCTACTATTAGCAATCCTATGAATGTGTATAGCATTGTTGTTGATGCTACCATTTCTGGTTTCCAAT
>CAZVWZ010000031.1:0-12541 GCA_964631195.1 uncultured Desulfurococcaceae archaeon | reverse complement strand
GATGAAGAAATGATTTCTACAGATATAATGAAGAAGTTATCCCCGACAGACCCATTTATTAATTTTAAATTTAGGCTTACACTTATTATAGTATTTGAATCAAGCATGATCATTAGCAAAATTATAAAGGATCTAACTAGTAATGGTATAAAGAACATTGTCTATTTGGGTGGAAACACTTTAGAAATTACAATAACATTTAGATTAGGAAAAAGAAAGATTATTAATAATTTCCTCAACCTTCTTAGGCAATATTCAAATAAGATTTATATGCTATGTTATGAGTTAAGGGCCTTAATGCCAGCTAAAGATTTTAATAAACTACCATTAAGGATTATTAAAAAAGTCCTTATAAATAATAGCACAGTCTCAATAGCGTCTATAAACAATAATAAATATATATGGGTGTATATAAACAATAAGAAAAACAAAGCTATATTAAAATTTATTGAAGCAAAAATTATTAATGCCCATCTACTTGATCCAGCATCATTACCTCAATCGTTGTTTATGGTATGTAAACATGGTATTGACACAGAAAAACTCGTTAATGAAATTGGCGAAAAAATAGAAAAATACATATCACTTGCAGTAAGAAAAGATATAAATGGACCCTAAATTTAATCATTTATTGATGATGAACGCCCTATCCCATGATTAATAGATGATATATAAGAACTCCGACTGACAAATATACATTGCAACTATCATATTTTCTTTATTGAGGATGGAATATCTATATAAAGAACTATGCTTAAATAGAACCTAATTAGAACCCGTATTGTAGGTTACAAGAGGTGGATAAGGGAATGGTTTTAGGGGCAAATATAAAGATTATAGATGTATCCAGAAAACCTATAACTGATTACGTATTTGATGCTGTTGTTAATTTTAATCAAGGAATAGACGAGATTATTATTAAGGGAAGAGGAGATTTCATAAGTAAAGCTGTTGATGTCTATAGGATATTGTCGGAAAGACTAGGAGATTCTATAGAGATCATTAATATAGAGATTGGTAGCGAGCGATTCAAAGGTAGAAGAAGATCTTATATAGCTATACATGTTAAGAGGAGGCTTTAGCTAATTTTCTAGTTATATACCACTCATGATCTATTAGCTTATGGCTTATTAATCTACTAAGTATGTCTTCTATAGCTTCTATGGCATCTACTGCTCCAATAGTTATCATATCAATAAGCTTTTCCATGTACCTAGTTGTCTCAATAGATACTAGATCAGGATAATTTTCAATTAGATAATTATATACTTCAATACCCGTCTTAGTAGGTATTAGATATTTCTTCTTCTTAGATTCAATAACATACCCATGGCGACGTATCTTTGATAATATTGATGCGTATGTACTTGGTCTTCCTATGCCAACCTCTTTCATTTTCTTTATAGTTAAACCATGATCCATTAATTTCTCTCTAGAAGTTCTATATTTTCTAATTTTAGTTATGTTGAGCTCCATAATGTTTGTGCTGGGAAGCCATGTATAAACTACTGGTTTAGCCACTAAATCAAAGCCATGACTCTTAATCATGTATGGTATTTCAACTTCAACACTATATTTTCTTGGTAATTCAGCAATAGCTTTTATACATAAAACACTATATTCTCTCATCTGACTAGACATAAACCTTCTAAAGATTAGATCATATAATCTAATATGTAGCGGTGTTAAGTATATAGGTATGTTAATTAATCCTTCAGCTAATGCTTTCTCAAGATCAATTGCATCCCATGGATGAGTAGGCCTTATAGCCTCATGAGTACCCTTATCACCCCAATGTCTAAGGACAAGATATTCACTAAGTCCTTTCTCCTTAGCATAGTTCTTAGCAATTTCAATACCTGTATTTGATACATATGTTGAGTCAGTCCTATGATATGTTATAAGACCTGATTCAAAGAGTTCTTGAGCAAGCTTCATGGCAAGTGATGCAGGCATACCTATTCGTGAGGCATCATATAATAGTTCATCAGTTGTATATGGAGGTTTAGGCTTAACAATTTTCTCAAATCTATCTATAACCCTAATAACGATTTTACCTTCTCTCATAAGCTCCTCATAGATCTCTTTAGCAGCTTCCCCACTATCTATACAAATCCTTATAGGCAAGTAGGGCTTCTCAGAACCAGCCATGATGGATACTGCAATACATTGTTTTTCTTTCCACTTTCTATAGGCGTCAATGATCCATCCAAGAACAGGTGTTTGTACACGGCCTGCTCCAAGCCAGTGTTTATTAAATTTATTCCATAATTCAGTGCTGAGGCTAAACCCTATAATTCGATCAAGTATTCTACGATAGAGTTGTGCCTGAACAAGATTGATGTTTATAGCTCTCTTCTCTTTAAGTGCTTTTTCAAGCTCCTTCCTAGTTATTTCATGGAATTCTACTCTATAGACATGATTATTTAATGGCTTTACTATAAGATAGATGTCGAAGGCAATCTTTTCGCCCTCGATATCTGGGTCTGTACCGATTAGTATCTCATCAACTTCACTAGCTAGTTTCCTCAAAACATTAACTACTTCTAAAGCATCATAAATACTTGTGCTGCCGCATCTTGGACATATGCTTCCATGGCTAAACTGATGTCCACATAAACGGCATCTCTTAATAGTATTGTATACTGGATTGTACTCTTCATTACTTACATTATATTCTAACCCATAAAGCCCTCTGGAAGGATCTGTTGTTAGATCAAATATGTGTCCACGAGTGGCTAAAATGTTTAAATATACGATTTTATTTCCTTCTACAATAGGTGTTTCATAAACTATTAATTGACCTATTCTCCTCCTAGCTGGCTTGCCAAAGAAATTAGCTATAGTCCTGGCCTTAGTAGGTGATTCAACAACCAGTAATATGGTCTTAAAATGTATATTGTATGAACTACCACTTCTAGACCTAGATTTCTTGATCTTTTCAAGTTCTCTTTTAAGATTTATTCTTGTAAACTTCTTAAATGAAGTCTCTCTATTTATAAACTTCATTTTAAGCTCCAATGCCTTTACAAGCTCCTCTAATTCTCTATCTTCTATGATAATTGACAGACCATGAGTCATGTCCCCATTATATAGTCTTGATGTACGTCCACTAGCCTGAATATAAGTCATTAGGTCAGGTATTAAACCTAGATACTTAGAACCATGCTTTATAAGTACTATAGTGCCTACAACAATCTTTTGTTTCATATCAAGTATTTCCTTCAACTTATTAACTGTGTATTCCATTATCTCTTTTACAATGTTATACCATTCAATGATCTTAGTGTTTGATACATCGTCGATCGTTATTCTCTCCTTAAGCAGTGATGTTATGATACGATATTCCTTACGATTTATGTATCTAAGTATCTTTGATAATTTAATCATGTATTCCCTAACATCATATCCATTCTCGCTGAGATGTATGAGCATTCTGTACAAAGTCCTAATGTTTGCTAGTAAGTTATTGATCTCAATTGAAAAGCATGGTGTGCCAATAAATACGATGTACTTTATTCTCTCTGGTGAGTCAATACCTCTAACACTGACTCCATAGTATGAACCGGATCCAATAACTATATCTACTCTTCCATCAAGAAGTTTCTTTACATTAGCTGGTGTAGCCTTAGCTATTCTATAATCTGTGTTCCTATTTAAATAACCAACAAGCTCATCTATTGATATAGAGTGCTTTAATGGATGAAATGAACTTATTAATATAATTCCCCCAGGACCGATCTTACTAACTATTCTATAAATCCATTGTAGAATTTTGTTCTTCTCAGTAACGATATATGTATCGCACACATCTCTTGCATAAAGGGTTATACCAGTGACATCGAATTCCAGTAACTCTCTCATAACAGCAATGTACGGTCCGCGTGCTCTTCCAGTAGCACTTGCCACCATGATTTGACCATGTCTATTCTTAGATTTAGCCTCCCTAAGCTTTGCCTCTATATCAAGATATTTTTTCAAAGCCTCATTATATTTATCCTCTAATCCATTCGCCTTCAACACTAAGAGCCTACTTCTTAGATCGGTTAGTTCTCTAGCAAGCATTATAGTCTCCTGATCATATCCTAACATGTTGAGTAATCTAATAATGTTCTTTGACCGATTAAGTATGGAGTCAACATCATCTGCAATAACTATGTCGAAGAATTTTCTCTCAAATAGGGCTGGATGTCTTGATAGGAATGCATTTGTTATAACCAGTATATCATAATCATCTTTCCTAATACGATCAATTATTTCGTCTCTCATGCTTTTTCTGGATGATGAATCATAAAATACTATTTTACCATTATAACCAGTTGACTTAGCCATTAAGGACAGTCTATTGTATATTTGTTTAGCTAGACTTGATGTGGGAGCTAATATGAGTATTTTCTTCCTGTATCTACTGCTCATATATAGTGAGAATGTTAATAACAATGTTGTCTTGCCAATACCTGTTGGTGCTATGATGCTTGTATTTTCACCCTTAAACAATCTCTTAAGCCATATACGCTGGCTGCCCCATAGACTATAGCCTCTAGTAGCCCTTCGAAAATATTCCTCAAACTCTACTATTTCACTCTCAATTGATCTATTGTACTCTATAAGTCCAAGTTTGTAGCTTGTGTTTTGTCTAAAGCATTTCCTACAAACTCCATAATTCATTATAGAGTAAGCATCAGCTTCCCTACCACATGAGGGGCATAAACCGCTGTATATAGGGTTAACTGGCAAGTTCAACATACCTCTTCCGATAATACCATGTAAGTTGATGGGGTTGGAATTAAAATGAGGAGGCCTAATAACACTAGATGGGAAACACTTATATACAGCTACCCCAATATCATGGATTCCAGTAATATCTAGTGTAGGAGGAGAATAGACATGGCCGAGGCAACACCTCAACCAAGCAATACAGTTCTAGTAGGTAAGAAAAACGTCATGAACTATGTACTAGCAGTACTAACCCTAATACACCAAGGCGTTAAAGAGGTAGTAGTAAAGGCTAGAGGTCGCGCTATCAGCAAGGCAGTTGACACAGTAGAGATCGTTAGGAGCAGGTTCCTACCAGAGAAGGTAAAGGTTAAAGACATCAAAATTGGTAGCCAGACAGTAACCAACCCCAATGGCCGCCAGACACGTGTAAGCACAATAGAGATTGTATTAGAGGCAGAGTAACTGGGTTAGTATAGATAGTAATACAATATCAATGTATTTTTCTCATGCACTTTCTCTTTCGCGCTGTCTGCAACGTTTTAAAATATATGTTGATAAATAACTATCAAGCACGTCGTGTAGGTCTCTACATTTATATATGGCTTTATCCACTTTAATAAGAAGGCCAGTTTTATACAATCTCTTAATAATATTGTATGCTACTTTCCTACTACAGCAGAATTTTTGAATAAGTAGATCTGATGCTTCACCTATATTGAAATTTCTAGAGCCATAGACTTTATAGATTAGATAATACGATAAAAATTCTCTCTTCTTAAGCCAACGGTTAATATATTTATGCTCAGTAGCCTGGTTAGACATCATCTATTGATCAGCCCTTACAAGAATCATCATATTCAAGTCTAGTTATTCCTCAAATAACTCTACAATTATCCTCGCTTTAATATTCTTCCTTGTAAATGGAGGAGGTTCTTCGCCGAGATCTATTGCAAAAACAATGGGATTTTCAAGGCTATCTCTAAATCTGATCTCCGCAACATAGTGTTTCTTAGGTCCTTTCTCCATACTTTTAAGTAGAGCATTATAGATACGTGATAAGGCCATTTGTAAAGCTATTGGGCTTGAGAAGTCCTCTGGTGTTAAACGTATGGTTGCAAATTCTTTTATAACTTCGCCTATTTTACCCTCGCCTTCAAATATTGCTATTTTTCTCTTTGCTTCACTCTCTTCATAATCCATTTATAGACCCCTCAAATTATTTATCAAAGGATATGTTATCTTAACAAGTTAATTAAACTCTTCTTAGAAAGGTAGATATAGGGTATAAACAATATGACTAATGTACCAGCTAATGTATTTGTCATTGAAAGCAGTATATTATATAATATGGATAATGATTTATTACTGGAATTGCTTAATTCATTAAAAGACTATGATGTATTCAAGTCTGAAGAAGTAGGATATACTCTTGTCAAGACATCTAGTAACATAAGACTATATCTATCCATAGGCATAAATAGCTTGTTTATATATGGAAACAAGGGACTACATGATCTATTAGAACAATATGGCATCAAATACTATATTAACTTAAAAAATATATGGATAAAAACATGCAGACTATGTAAGAGTGTATTAATAGGCGATTTTTTAAGGAAATTATTTAACCAACTTAAAACTATTGATCAAGGAGAATGTATTTATATAGATAGTTCTTACAATATATATACATCATTATCTAATGATATAAAGTTGCAGATATGTTATAATATTGTGGATAACGTTGATGTAGTGTCTTTAAAACCTAATCATCCAATATCTTATGGTGTGCTTAATCATATCGATATTTTTGATAAGAAGTACTTAGGTGCTTTGAAGAGGTACCTCAATGAAAAGACAAACTATGATACCTTAGCTTATGTAGTTATAGACGAGAACTATAGATCTTTTATTGATGTATACGAAGTTAAGAGACTTGTTAGAATAAACTTTATTCCAAAGGGAATTGATCTATTTAAATTACTTCTTAACTCAGTACTCTATATACTATGTATTTAGATCGCTATAATCAAATAATATACTCCTTCTCTTCCTAGATAAATATTCATCAGGCGTACCCTCAATGATTATCTCATAAAGCTTAGCCTCCTGATTACCTGGTTTAGGCCTTAACAGCCTACCCAGTCTCTGTATAAATTGCCTTCTAGAACCAGTACCTGATACAAGTATGCCTACATTAGCATCAGGTATATCTAGTCCTTCGTCACCTACTGTTGTCACAACAAGTATACCAGTAGGCACTTTCTTAAATTCCTTAAGTATTCTTTTCCTGGTCTTTGAATCAAGTTCGCCAGTTAATAGGTAGGCATTTAATTCTTCACTAATTTTCTTAGCCTGTTCAATGTATTGGGTAAATATAATGATCTTGTTACTAGACTTAAGCTCTTTCCTAGCTATTTCGACTGCCTTTTTGATCTTATTCTTAGAATTAGCAACTAATAATCTAAGCCTACTATGTATGCGTAATGCATCAGCTGCTTTTTTATCACCCTTTCTAGCAGCTTCTAAAACCTCTTTAAAACCACGATTACCAGCTAATACTCTAAAGGTCTTTCTGAGCTTACGGTATTCCTTAATCTCGTCTGACGCTAGCCTAACCTTTACAGTGTACACTCTGTATCTAGCAAGATATCCTCTAGCAGATAACTCTGCAGCAGTAATATGGTAGATGACTCCCCCCATTAATGGGAATAACTCTACATGTTTGCCGTCCTCCCTAACAACTGTTGCCGAAAGCCCCATTCTATATGGTGCTATCGAATGTATTGCTATAGTCTTAAACTTATCAGCTGGTAAATGATGGCATTCATCGATTATTAAGAAGTCGTAATATCTACCGAGAATCCCTATATTACGAAATGCTGATTGATAAGTAGTGATTGTTATAGGTGCAAGCCTCTTAACTTCCGCATAAAATAACCCAACATAGGACTTATCAATATCTGTAAACCTATAGATCATTTCCCTCCATTGAAACATCTGCTCCTTAGTATACGTTACAATAAGGGTCCTTCTATTAATAACTGGTATAGCGGCTATAGCTATAACAGTCTTACCAGAACCAGTTGGTAAGGCAATAATCCCTTTACCACCATTATCAATCCATTTCCTAAGAGCCTCTTCCTGATAATCTCTAAGCTCACCAGTGAATTCCAGTCTAAAACTAAGTCTCTTCTCAATAGTTAAACTATCACTATCGTCTAAAGAGAACCCATTATCTTCAATATATTTCCTAAAGTCATATAATTTATCAGCACGTACACTATACATTATACCATAATCATCCTTACCGACATACCTAGCGCCGAAACCTCGAAGATCCTCTTTTACAATCTTGTATATACTCCATGGTATATGCGTTATAACTTCCCCACGGGAATCATCCCATTTTATCCTAATAAGCGTCTTATCCCTATAGCTCTCCCTGATCAGCTCAAGATCTTCTTGTGAAACTTCTACACCAGCTTCTTCAAGTAGATTAACTATATCCTCTACAGTATATCCATTAGCAATAGCCTTTCTTATATTGATCTTAAAAACTGATCCTTCTCCCCTATAATAGCCTAGATAATCGGCTATCCTCATAATCTCCTTAAATAATTGGTCATCAATCCATTTCCTAACAACAATTCTTACTTGCCTACCCATCAACTTCTCCCATAGGATTCTCAGTATATACCTTATATGATATCTTACTGCAATCCCATCTATATCTTCTAAGGTATTTTAAAACGTGTTTTCCAACATAGAACCTTATAACACCCCTAACACTTTGGATAACAAGGGTATTTCTAAGAATATACTCAATATCTCTATCGAGCTCCTTATCCTTATGGATAACTATCGCTGGATAAAAATCTACAAGGCCCAATTCTGCCGGATACCTATAAAATACAACATGATATACTATACATAAGTAATTAAAACCCCATGAACGACCCTCAATACATAATTCAATATAATTCGCATTATTATACCACGCATCATGTAGTGCACTATAGATCAGATCCTTTAATGCGTCAGTACTATCACATAATATTTTCAGTGTGTCAACAATTCTGGATATAATATCGTCCAGAGACGGTATTAGGCATCACCTAAGCAATAATGTGAGGAGGTCGCCGCGTGGGTTTCTCCTCATGTTTTAATCAGATTTTAAGACCCCGTTCATCCCCTATATACTGGTATTTAATAACAACTTTTAAAACTTATTTAAATAATCCTATGTAGATGTATAAGGGTAATGAGGGCATTCGAGAATGAATATAGATGATTACTTTCCAGCATCATTGACTAAGCCGCATGCAGTAATTGTCAAGAGGATTAAGTCTAATCTCGAGTCATGGTTTTCTACAGATAAATACATGGCTCTAAGGGCAAGATTATTGGCTATTGAATTCCTTAGATTGCTAAAGAGGAGGGTTTCTTATAAGCATTTATCAGAGATCACAGGGGTTTCCCAATCAGTTTTATGCCGTTATGTACGTGGTTCTATAGTGCCTAGTTTCTCACAGTCAATAAATATTTTGGCATCGCTAGCTTCAGCTATTGATATAGATAATATTATTAAGAGATTTCTTGAAAGGGAGCAATCAATAGTGATCGATCTATCTAGATTACTTAAGGATCCATATCTAGTAAAGATAATAGCCTTTATACTACTTGCTGAACTTGCTGGTAAGAAAATTGATAAAATCGTTGTTGGAAGCCCCACGGTTTTACCCATAGCAACTATCATATCATTAGAGCTTGGAAGCGACATAGTTCTTGTTAAGAGAAGAAAATATCCCAATGTAAGCTATTATGAAGAGGTTATTGTAAGGTCTATGAAGGATGTTGAAACATTATATGTTGATAAGGATATGATTAGTAGAAGGGATAATGCTGTAATTATAACAGATCTAGTGATTACTGGTAGAACTTTAAGAGCATTGTTAAATATTGCAGCTAGGGCTAGGGCAGCAGTTACTGATGTAATTGCTATTGTTGCTATAGGTACTGAGTGGAAAAAGCGTGTTGGAAAGAATATTGTTTACTTAAGTCATATAGAGAAACCTATGTTCTAGTTAACTATTCATACCACTATTTTATTAAGCTTAGATCACTAATAATATTTTGGTAGAGTTGAGGTGTACACTATATGAAGATTAGGGAGATCGTTAAAGTTGATAGTAAAGGTAGAATAACTATCCCTCTTGTTATTAGAGAAGCATTGGACATACGAGAGGGAATGAATGTATTATTAATTGCTGATACTAGTAAGAAAGAAGTTATTGTATCGCCGATATCTCAAGAAGCCCAGCTATTAGAAATAGAGTTTGAGATGGAAGATAGACCTGGTGCATTGGCTGAAGTTGTAAGTGAACTTGCTAGACAAGGTGTTGATATGATTATAACTAGGTGTACAGCTTTAAAGCGTGGTGAAACTGCTGAATGCCTTGTTGTTGCAGACGTATCTAAGTCGACAATAACTACTGAAAAAGAACTTGAAAAGCTACTTAATCGACTTGAGCCTATTAGAATGGTTAAAGTAAGATCTTTTCAAAAATCATTATAGCTAAACAAGGATCTTAAGAATAAGTAAAGCTTATGATCAAATAAGGTATTTGCTATACTATAATTCGGTGTATTCTTTATTAAAGGAGTGTTTCTTTATCACTAATACCAAGCCTATAAAAGGTAATGTTTGCTGTATATTAAATATTTTTAGGAATTATTATAAACCATTATCTAGGTGTAGTATATGGGATTAACAGTACGTGTTGGATGTTGTGGATTCCCCATATCTCGAAGAAAGTATTATAGCGTCTTTTCATTGGTTGAGCTGCAAAATACTTTCTATAATCTTCCTTCTATCCAGTGGGTAGAAAAACTAAGAATGGAGATGCCCACGGGCTTCATATTAACTATGAAGGCATGGCAGGTTATGACTCATCCGAGTAAGAGTCCTACATGGAGAAAACTTAAGGGAAAACCAGGCGGTATCTTAAAAAACTACGGATGGCTTAAACCTACTAATGAAAACATAGCTGCATGGGAAAAAACGCTAGATATAGCTCTAAAATTAAATGCTAAGGTCATTGTTCTTCAAACTCCAGCTTCAATGCCATATAATGATGAGTCCATTAATTGGACTAAAGAGTTTTTTAAGCAAATAACATCAGTTACTCCGAAAGATATAGTCATAGGATGGGAGCCTCGTGGACGATGGGTTAGTGAACAAGCATTAAATGTACTCCGAAATATACTTGAAGAATATAGTATAACACATATAGTTGATATTTTTAAGAGAAAACCAGTGTATATGCACAGGATCAACTACATTAGGCTACATGGTATTGGAAAGGGTGAGACAAACTATAAGTATAAATATACAGATGAGGATCTTGAGAAACTATATGAGATGCTTATAGAGATCAGTTATAGAGATAGTTATATATTATTTAATAATGTTCACATGTTTGGCGATGGACAGAGATTCAAGCAGATATTAGCCAATAAAGGAATAAATGTATTGTAAAGACCTTCATCCCTCAATATGGGCTACCCTCATCGGGATGTGGCTATTAGCTGTTCCCCGCCGCGGATACCATATATCATCGGTACGGCCAAATGATACTCTAGCTAAGGGAACAGATTAATTTTATCGCCTTAATATAGTTATTATTTATTGGAGATAATATCTACTGGAGGTTTGAATATTGACTATTTATTGGGAAAGATGTAGTATATGTGGCAAATACCATGTACTGAAACAATGCATTCTTGATGACGACCTGATGGTATGTTCTTATTGTTGTTTATCATGTCCTAAAAGAAGTATTTGCCACAATCCCGTATGGCTTCCTGTTTTAAAGGTTGCTCTTAAAACTGAGGTTAAACCTAGGAGGCGGGAAGCCGAAAAGATAATATTAGATCTACTTAGTAGACTTGAAGAGGGTGAAAAGAAGGGTTAAGCCGATCTAGGCGCTATCCAGTATATTATAGATCCGCCTGTCGGTAGTTCAAATTCTACCCTCAATGGTTTGTCTGCATCAAACTGTATCTCAACATTCTTCGATGCAGCGGCAGCCCTTAAAGTAGCTTCTAATAAACCAATGCTATATCTTGCAAGAGCTTTTTCAACTGTAGACGTTAATGTGATCAATGGATTATCTTGTTCAAATACTCCCTCATACTCCTTCTGCTGCGTCATAGATTTTATAATTAATTTTCCATCTTTATACATAAATATAGCCTCTTCACCAACGATCTTTAGATCTCTAATAAGGCTCTTATAATCATCGGATAACATGCGTGCAGATACAGCCAATTCTATAGATGGTTCCGGAAGCCTCTCAGCGACTCTCTCTTTTAAGCTTAATAGAAATACGCGTTCAATACCTGTCTTTTTATCCTTGAACATGAATTTTAGCATTTTATTTTTAGGGTCAAGCTCTAATATAACTAGATCATTTCTAGTGCCCCTGCGGGCAATGCGATTAAACTCATCGGAGCTAATAACAAAGAAAGTCTCTTCTTCGCAAATATATTCTTCAAAAGCTATCGATGGTATCTTTAGTATAGTCATAGTGGTCTTATCAGGACTCAGTACACGTACTTCTAAAGCATCAGGTTCTGCATAGAAAGGTATTTCATCGACTATTTTTGCTAGTGTTTGTGCTATATACTTGAACTTTGATGCTGATGGATAAATGGCCCTAAACATATATCTTCACCTTGGCTAGTTACCACTCGCTTATATCATATATATCGTTGACGAATTATATTAACCTATAGTGTAATTCTTTTACATGGGTGT
>CAZVWZ010000030.1:0-12559 GCA_964631195.1 uncultured Desulfurococcaceae archaeon | reverse complement strand
TCATTCCCCGTCAATGCATCTACAACAAGTATTTTTCGATGAGGCTTAGATACACGGACAATTTTCTTTAATTCTTCAACAAGATCTATATCTACATGCATACGACCAGCAGTATCCACAAGTAATACGTCATAACCACGTTTTTCAGCAAAAACGATAGCATCAAAAACAATTGCCGCAGGATCCGCTCCATATTTGCCCATGAATACTGGAAGGCCTAGTCTTTCCCCATGAATTCTTAACTGTTCTTGAGCGCCCGCACGGAACGTATCAGCTGCAACCATTAAGGGTTTAAGACCATAGTCTCTATATATATTAGCTAATTTAGCTATTGTAGTAGTCTTACCAACACCATTTACTCCAAGAAATACTAGCTTGTATGGCCTATGCATCCGTGCCTCGGATAGAATATCTATTTCTCCAACGCCTTCAAAGATCGATTTAATGATATTTCTTAAAAGGAGTAAAAGATCATTTTTACTGTGTACACTTTTTTCTTCTATAGCTTTTCTAAGTTTACTTGTTAATTCCTCAACAACTTCATATGCAACATCGTTCTCTATAAGTGATAGTTCTAATTCATCAATTAATTCAAAGAGTTCCTTTTTAGAGAATATTTTCTTAGAGGCTTTCTCAATAAAACCCGCAAGTACTTTTCTCAATCTACTAAACAAATGATCACCCCAATTAATTTATGAAATATTAGTATGTTTTCTAAGTAATTACTTAGATGATTGACTAGCTTGTTCTCTAGCAGCTGCTACTTGTGACTGAATATAAATTGATTGTAGAACTTGTTGTAAATAGTTATATTCATTTATAGCTCTATTAAGTTCTTGTCTTCTAAGTCTGAGTATATTATCTAAACTAGTTATTCGATTAGAAAGAATCTTTAATGCCTTGTCCTTATCCACTCTCGCATAATAATTTTTACCAATATTAACTAAAATACGATTACTCCAATTATCAGGTATACTCGATGGAATAAGCACGGATGCAAGGCGATCAATTGATATAAGGGCTTCTACCTCACCATGTACTTCTTCAAGACCCTTAATAGTTGATTGTGCAAGTCTAAGTTCTGTAAGTTCCTGTGAAAGACTAGCAACCTGATCTTGTAGTACGGTTATGATTTCTCTAAGCTCATTTATTCTAAGTAATATACTTTGAATATCTATTTGTCTTGTCTCTTCACGTGAAACCTTCTTACTCATTACTTAACAAACCTCTTCATTTCATATAATGCAATAACAACCGGATCGCTTGCCTCCTCAAGACTTATCTCCTTAATACTAGTTATTCTTATATGCTTTCTTCTAAGTTTATGTCTACTACCAAGCTCTGAATATACCTTCTCTAGTGCATGCTCTGGCTTTAATGCAAGTATTTCTTTTCTAAATACTTGCCACCTAGGATTTCTATCATGACTTATTAACATATAGCCCTCGACTCTATAGATCTTGACCTCACGTCCCATATTCTTCACCTCGAAGCGAGGCCTCTCTGTATCCGAAGGATCTCGGGACCAGTAGTTAATTCTCCTACTAATGCACCGTATGTATTGGCTATTAATCCAGTCTTTATAAAAGGTATCCCTGAATTAACTGTTGCTCTCTCGAAAGGCACCTTTAATATTTTTTCAATGCCCTTGAGTTCTTCATCAGACACATCAGGATGAATTACTCCTCCATTATTTGTCACAACAGCTAATGAACCTGGTATAGTAAGGTATAGTATATCTTTTTGAATAACCTCTATGTCTAAGGCATTATGTACACGCATAATTTCTGATCTTTCAAGTTCTGAGCCAACTATAGCAGCACTATCATTAACTAGAACTAAGTTTCCTAAGGCAGTATTCTTAGATCTAAGTATCTCAACATTTAAACCATAATGTTTAAGTACATTCCTAAGATAAGTGTATTCTTCATCTCTAG
This sequence comes from uncultured Desulfurococcaceae archaeon, assembly GCA_964631195.1. GTDB lineage: Archaea > Thermoproteota > Thermoprotei_A > Sulfolobales > Desulfurococcaceae > CAZHDB01. The sequence goes on along the minus strand of CAZVWZ010000030.1, from coordinate 10,622 downwards.
TATTCCTTGGTAGTATAATGCCATTGTTATTACCAGCTATCATAACACCTACAAGTATCGTATCGGCAATCTTTGTCTCAACAAGTTCTACGTTAAGTGTTTCAATAATCAACTTCTTCTCATCCTCATTCAATCCAGGAGGAATAATGGCTATCTTATCATTGGCAAATATGTAGACTCCTATATTCGGATTCCCATATACTCTTAACTTGTTAATATTCATGGTATTTCATCCAAGAATATGTAGTATAGTATGAGGAAAATTAGGCTTTCCTTGCAAGTAGTACCTTGGCAAGCTTATCCTCAGGCCTATACTCTATGATAACTCTTATCCTCCTAGGAGGCTTCTCGATACCGCGACTCCATACATAGTTATTTACAGCATTATCGATAATTATATTCTCAGCCTCCTTAAAATGTCTCTGAACAAATCTCTTTATGAGCCTAATAGCTCTCTTAGCCCTATTACTTCTCCTACCCCAATATACACGATATAAGGGAATAGTATAAACTCTCTTTATCCCAGCTTCCTTCTTACTCATTAAACATCACCTCTAGGCCTTAAGCTTTGTTCTACGCCAATGTCTAAGCCTAAAACCTCTACGAACTCTCAATCTTGTCTTAATAGTTACCCATATAGGTATGGGTTTATTGGTATGTTGGGCTGCTGCAAGACGAAGCTTCTTACCCAAAGGCTTATTGCGAGCCATAAATAATCACCTTGAAAGTTATTTCTCTCGAATACGTATACGTGTCTCACGATGAGTTTGTTCATAGATCTGGAGCAATAATTGTTTAAGCTCACGATCTGTGACAGGGACTCGAATACGTCCAGTCTGAGCCAAAGCAATCAATTGTTCCTCAATAATCCTAGTAAGATCTGGGCGGACAAGTTTTAAATTAGAAAGTCTAGCACGTGCTTCAGGAGTAAGGATTCTTCGCAATAGAGCTTCCTTTTGGAGCTCAAGCTGCCTACGCCTTTCTTCCTCTTGAAGCCTTCTTTGATACTCTAATAACTTCTTTCTCTTTAAAAGTTCTAATTCCTCGTCATATTCATATGCCAAATACCCTCCCCTCCATTTATTTTGGCCTTTGACTAGGAGGTAAGTACTTCGCTAGTTCCGGGTTCTCTCTTGCAAGTTTCTTCATTATCTCAAATGCTAGTCTATCAAGTAATGCGCGTCCAGCTGGTGTAAGTACTCTACCTTTTCTAGGTATCTTTCTAACAAGATTGGCTTTCTCTAATTGCTGTAATATCTTCCTAACAATACTACCACTACCCTTAACGAAATGCTCGGGCGCCACACCATAGTTTTTACGCCCACCATATATTGTACGGAAAGTCTCTATACCAATAGGTTCGCTACTCTTATAGAGCTTTCTGAGTATTGATGCTGCTCTATAATACCACCAATTAGGATCCTGGGGTACACGCTCCTTATGAGCACCTGTTTTAACCATATAAGCCCATGGAGGGGGTCTAACCTCAGGTACACGATTCTTTAGATATAATGCTAGTCTCTCAATCAATTTATCAGCTGGGACCTCTAGTGCTGTAACCATTACTTTCTCAACCCCCTTCTATCACTTGTTTTAAACATTTTATGCTTCTTATATACTGTACCCTTCTCTTTCCTCCCTTTATCCAAGGGTTTTGCTAGTATAAATGTCCTACCCCGAACCTCAACAAGTAATGCACCGGTTTTCCTAGTAACCATCCTAGCAAATTCCCTTCTATTCAATCCTGATACAATTAAAGCTGATTTTAAAACACGTATCTTAACAACACCTTCTTCCTCCAAACGACGCATGATCTCGCGAATAATCGAATCTGTAATACCTTTTTTACCTATGTTAATATCTGATCTAGGTTGTGCTTTTTTCTCATTTATCTTACTTTTCTGCCAGCCTTGATCATGTATCTCCTCTTCCATCCACATAGTAGACATGTAACCACCACACGTGAACCTTTACCCTCGCTCTGTATTCGGACTCTAGCAGTTACGCCTGGTATTAGAGCTACTTTACATCTCCTGCAATAACCCCTTCTAATATATATTGGTGGTTTAATTCTTGCTTTATGGCTAATCCTAATTATTAATTCGATATATCTTCTGGAAAGATCATAGTCTCCTAGCCTAGCCCTATCACTAGCTAATCTGTATAATATTCTAATCCTCTGAATCGCTAGATCCCTTAAACGTTTCCTTCTCTTAGAAACCAAACAAATACCCTCCAAAACCTAGAATACATATATGTATTTGAAAAACTTTTAGCATAGACTATATAGAGTCCATGGAGAGGATAGTAAGATGTTATACATGGTATTAATAGAGTCGTCATTAGAGCTTGTACCCAAGGAGATCTGGGGTCACCCTGCAGTATTAAAGAGTGCAAGAAGGAGAGGTAAAAGACCAGGAGACATACTTTTAGATAAGAGTATTCACTACCATGCAATGAAGGATCTGAAATACAGTGAGAAACGGGGAAGACCAGATATAGTACATGTGTCGCTATTAAATGCATTAAGTAGTCCATTAAATCTTGAGGGCAAGCTAAGGATCTATATTCATACTATAGGTGACTATATAATATTCATAAGACCAGATACACGTATACCAAGGAACTATATGAGGTTCGTAGGTCTTCTAGAACAATTATTTATTAAAGGTAAGGTACCCCCTAATTCAAGTAATCCATTACTACTAATTAAAGACATGAGTTTAGAAGAATTAGTATCATCCATTGGTAAAAAACTCGTATTACTAAGTGAGACAGGTGAATTAGTATCACCAGATTATGTAGTGGAACATGTAATAACAAGTAATGGAATTATAGGAATTGGCGGGTTCCCACATGGGGACTTTAGTAAAAGGGTCTATGGGCTAGCTGATGAAGTATATGCTATATATCCTAGGCCTTTAGAAACATGGATCGTTGTATCAAGAATTATAGAGGCTTATGAGAGAAAACTCAATATCTATAAAATCTAGTTAATTCATTGAAATAATTTATAATATAAAGTATACATATTATAAATCAAATTTTATGAAGTTGTCTAATAATAGGTATAGAATAAACGACATTAACCGATCCCGAGATATTGCTATATCTTAAAACCTATTCTAACCTAATGGTATAAGTGTAGGAGTATTTTCTTTAGGATAAGGGCCCACATAATTAACCCTATAAGGAAGCCCCATGTTGGTAGTAATGCTTCTACTATTATGTTCTGTCTATTCATTATATTCAGTATCTCTGGATTGTATCCTCTGAAGTATATGTATAGGTATCTATGTCCTATCTTTGCTATTGATAGATCAATTAGGGCCTGCGTTATCATAGAAGCGTTTATGACAATATACCCTATTATAAGAAGTATTATGAAGTTCCACATGATCTTTAAGGGTTTTATATTTTTATTCCCAGTTATTATACAGAGTAGCATATATGATAGCGGGATATTAATTAATAGTTCTATAGAATAAATTGTTTGAGCATAATCGAAGCCCCTATATAGAACCCGTGCCTTCTCTAGATCAATCGTTGATAAGGAGGAGAGAGGAATAATTACAGTAGCCAAACCTATGATTAGTGGTATACTGCACCAGCCTAGAAGCCCTAAGTGGAGTGCATATATTTTCTTATTGTTTTCTTGTCTTGTACTAAGGCTTGCTATTGGATATACTGTGAAGATAGTTAGTACAGTAAACGAGAGATAAAAGGATAAGAGTATCAAAAATATGGTTTCATCCTTATTGTATGGATAGATAGAATTACTTTTCCATGGCGGATGATTGTAATAAGGATATACATTAGCAAGCACAATAGCTATAACTAATGGTAATACTACATATGATATAAATATATTGTATTTACTAATTGCCTTAGTAATACGCTTTATAGCAGTCCACAAGACTCATCAGCCCTCATCTAAGGAGGTAGATATAACCTATAGTTACTTGTAAACACATAGTTAACTGAAGAAGAATAAACGACTGTTTGAGCCTCTGCTATAAAGTATCCCTCCGCATAACTTTTTTCTAATGAATAAGAATGACCTATATTGGCTCTAACCACAAGTCCTTTATCAGTAGGGCATGGATTTAAAGGAGCATTAGTAAATTCTACACGCAGTGTATCACCGTTGACATATATAGATACACCATTTATTAGCTGGCTTCTAAGTGCATCGTACCCGTATGCTATAATGCTCCCTATAAATAATAACTTCTTTAACGCACCTAGAGCAGTAGCTATAGTTTTAGAAACGTATTTAGCTACTTTTTCACCGATCTGTATTACAGTAAGAATCTTAGATATAAGTTCTTCTTCATCAGGTAAGTAAGCACCAACACCTGGGTCATAGTCATATGCATGTACCTCAACAGGATTAAAGGATGCTCCCTCAAGCTTTACTTCTAGCTTTAACTTCTTTATTCCTGCTGGGGAATACTCTGTATAATAGTTTCCACTGTAAGGCTCTTCATCGCTCCATATAGGTATAAAGGGTTTCAACTCCATGTATACAATAGACGATCCTACACCACGTCCTATACTTGATAAAGAGTATTTTGCACTAAATAATGTGGGGCAGAACTTGTTTATACTTCCATATACGAAGACTCTCTCTGTACCCATGATTGTTGAGATCACATCCTTAAACTGGCCTTTTTGAAGCAGGTAATCTTTATGATAGATCGTTGAGAATATTACTTGTTCCCTATACCAAGGCCCATATCTGAAATATAGGGGTGGAACAACTCTCAAACCTATTGGGAAGATATTAACAATCCGCAGAACTACTTCAATAACATTCTCCTGCGGTATATCTATGGGCTCTATGTAGAAGACCAGTGGTATTGAGCCATCTGTTTTACTGTACTCTAGTATGTCATCTGCAAAATAAAGATCGTGTGTTCTTACATACTCTATTTCTTTTTCACTATTGCTATCCAACATGACTTTTTCTTCTACACAGTACGTACCAAAACATAATCCTATTCTAAACCTATATGGATTATTTATAGCGGAGGTTATCCGAAGCCTAGCAGTAAAGCTAAGGTTTTCATCAAAGAAAAGTTTATCTGGATCATTGAAATACCCCCCACTAGGTAATGGTATTGGTACTAAGAATCTATATGTATAATTATAGGTATCTTTAAGTAATATAGTACTATACATAGGCGGATTAGTAGATTCTTGGAAAGGCGATAGTATGAACTTTGTTTTAAACGAGTCTCTATAGAAATTTTCATGTATTTCATAAACAATATAGTTCCTTACAGTAATGTTCCAAGATATAGTACTACTCCCTACTATTTTGATCACTATAGTGTATGATTTGTTTATATCCCTAGTTCCAGGGTAATACTTGTAGAAAAAAGATATAGATGGTTCATAACCTGGGATCACACTATAGCCTAAGTATGTGTCATTTATCCACACCATCATAACCTGTTCTTCATAAACCTTCTCTCTCGGTACAGTAGTTATGGTAAATCCCATCTCCAATATAGATGGAGATACGGTATTCCAATAATTGTTTAGGGGATTCACAGGACGGATGAAAAGAAATTTTGTTTTATTCGTATTTATTTCCAGTTTTAGTTTCTCGCCTAAAGCTGTGGGCCAATTTTCGGTATACCATATCTTATCAGGTACGATGCCTCCTCCACTATTCGGTAGGTTACATGTAGGATCATTTGGTGAGCATATAGAGCTGAATGATATTTGCTTAAACGGTATAGGCGTTCTATGTAGTTGATGTATAAGCTGAGAGAGATCGTCGGCTTTGACGACACCATTCTTAACATATTTTATGAGTAGACGTATACCCGGCGTCTCTATAGCTGTATCCCATGCTGTTGATATGTCAGTAAATGTTGTGTAAGTATATATCAAGCTATTTCTTACGTGGCTATAGACAAATACATATATTGGTATTTTTATTTTATTCTCCATCTCTATATAAAATACATACCATCCTCTAGATCCCCTGGCAAACCATGGTACATTCTTACGCGGATCAACCGTGATAGGAAGCTCCGGAGGTAGTCTCAGCTTTATAGTAGTATTGGCAGTTATAGTCCTATCAAGTTTATAGTATTCTCCCCCAACAGCTTTAATATGGAAACTATATGGAATAAAAGGTAATTCTAACCATCCTTTGCTTCTAGTGTATACTGCAAAATGTATTGTAGTAACTGGTATATTGATGAGCTTATTAATTAGCAGTGGATGCTTAATCTCTACTGGTCTTCCCCCCATCAATAACTTATAGTAGATCGTGGTATTCGATAAATCTAAGTGTTCTTTTGAAGCAAGATATTTTATCACATCATTGTAATTACTGTAATTAACTCTAATAACTTCTAATGATTCATTCTTATAATATATACTCCCCACATAGAGTGTCCCTGTTAAAGCAATTACTAACATTAATATAAATATAATGGGTATTTTCCGTTGAACCATTTTTTCACCATCATAATATATTGATGGCATCCCTAATTTTTTTCTGTCAATAAAAACATTTATGAATATTTACTATAGTATTACTAACCATAGATAATTGATTTAAACCATATATTTATATTTAAGCATAAACAATATAATTACCCACCTTAGACACATAATCTATTTACTACATAAGTTCTATAACAAGAACGTCTGTACTAAAATTGGTAATCTGATGTATAAGCTCTGCCAATAGAATTCGAGAAAAATCCTCTTTTATCACATTTCATATGATCTACAAAAGTCTAAGCCTATTTTATCACAATATCTATTGTTATAAGTCATTGATGGGTCTAAACGAAGATAATATGTAATAAACTTCCCTTTGTATCCTCCTCAAACACCTATAACCCTACTTATAACTGAGCCTGTCTCAATTAATGTTCTAGCTGCTTTCACTACTGTTAACATTTGGTCTCCTGATAAGAGCTTTCTTTGAACGGGTTTTGTTTTAACACCACCGTATCCCAGACTCGAGAATAAGTATTAGATGAGGTATATGTCGCCGGGATTTTTGAACGCATGAAAAATTATATATAAATGGGTTTGAGTGTTGGATTTAGCCAGTATTAATCAGTAATTGAAGATATCTATTCTAATAGCTCTAATAATGGTAGAGACACTAAGCGGGTTTAAAAAGTCTATGATTAGTAGTAATGCTTACAACATACACTGGTGGTAATGAATATTAAGGGGGATCAATTAATTTTATACACTGGTGTTCGGATGTGGTTAACTATGTTGCATTAGCTTGTGAGTATTTGATGAGTTTTTACGACAACATTAGTAGGAAAAGGTTTGCTCCAGCTGCCAGTGATGCGCTACATCTATGTGATATGATTGTATCAGCTATACTTAAGGATAAGGGATTGCCTGTGCCAAGGAGCCATAGAGGAAAACTCTCAATAATCTCTAGAATCGACTTAATTATCTACAACATATACCATGAACTCCAAACTCTCTACTCTAGAATGAGCTATGAGGGGCTAGATGGAGGGCTTGCCAAGAGGTTGCAGGAGCTTGTAGAAGAACTTGTTAATAGGGTGAGAAAGATCTATGGGCTCAGGATCTGTGGATAAGGTTATAGAGAGTATCCTAGGGGCTTGCGGGATAGAGAATGTAAAAGCCATTATACTATACGGAAGTGCTGCAAGAGGTGTTGCGAGAGAAACAAGTGATATAGACCTACTTGTCCTAGTAGAGAAGCCTTGCTCACCAGCACTAGAGCCTCCATACAGTATAATAGTTAATACAATAGATGAATGGAGTAGGCTAGAGAATGAGTTTCGGATGGAGATACTTAGGGATGGGATAATACTTTATACCCGTGGTCTAGCTATTAGGAGGATGCTAAACGGTAGGCCATGGCTTCTTATAAGGTATAGTGGAGAAAACCCGGGTATAAGACAGTGTATTAAGAATAGTCTAAAGAGACTCTACAGGAAAATGCCTATTGAGAAAATAGCTCCTGGAGTAATCCTTACCCCCTACGGAATTGTTTCAAGTAAAGTCATAGAGACAATACTCTCATGTAAAGGCGATATAGATACACGGTTCATAGTGTATAGGCAAGTAGATGTCTACTATGCAGTATGCCCATACTGTGGATACACCATAGCTGGGTACAAGGAATACGTTAAGAGAGAAATGAAGAAACACCTCCTAACCACACATAGAGATAGACTCCAGGAAATCATAGATAGACTAGTATTGGAGAAGAAGGGGATCCCGGGAGGAAACATAAACGGAGTAGCTGGCTGGCTCACATCATACCTTATACATATAGAGTAGCGATGCAACCTATCTGTAATACAGTAGGTCTAAAGCTTTATAAAGAGATTATAAGTTTATAATCATTCCTTAGCTCCTTTACGTAAACTATACTGGTTTCAACATCCTCGATAGAATCCCAGATAAGTCTATACCTCTGATCTTCCTTAGTATCGCGATCCCCATAAAAGATGAAGTGCTTCAGGTGGAGCCCTCAGAAGCCTGAGCCTTTCTTCAAAGTTTCTAATTGACCCTGAGTGGAAGGTAGCTAAGCTACCGCTACCAAGTACTGCAGCCTCAAAAAGATAACGGATCTCCGGCCATGGGCCTTACCAATAACGACATATTAAGCCCTAGTCCTAAGAGTAGCTTTAGCAGCTTCCACCAATGTTGTCATTTTATCCCCTAGAATTTTCTTAGAGGGTTTTTCTTTAAGTTTTAACGCCACCTTATCGCCCCAAGGAAGGCAGGGTTTGAAGGAGGGGTGTTTATGCCGCCGCCGGGATTTGAACCCGGGTTTCCCGCGCCCAGGGCCTATTGATCTCGGCTGGGTGTCACGGGCTCGAGAGGCCCGCATACTTGGCCGGGCTATACTACGGCGGCTTCTTGTCGTATTTGTTTTAGTTGTGATTGGGGTTTTATTTTTTATTGCCTACTTATTTTTATTGGCTTCTTCGATCTCTCTATATAGGAATTTTATTTTTATTGCTTCTATAGTTTTGAATATCTTTTTCCTCCACATTACTATTAATGCTATTAATGCTGCTTGGCCAAGATCTATTGTAATAGTACTATATCCATGAATATTTGTTTCAATAAGTATTAGTGGTAATAGGGTTATGTTTTCTAATGATGATATTATCGCTAATAGTGTATAGTGAAGTATAGATATTAGTATAAGAAGCACTGTTAGTATATACTTTACGAGTTTGTTTGTAAATAGAATATATATTACAATTGATGCTATTATGAGGATTGCTATGATTTCTTGGATTCCATAGATAGGGTTAATTATTTCTTTAGGAATTGTATGTGTATATGTTAGTGCTTGCAATAAATCGATCACTGAACTTACACCTATTAATTGTTATATAGAGCTATATACAGGTTATATACGCTATTGAATTATAAGCTAAGATAAGGAATTATATACTTGGTGATAAATAGTTGAAGGCTATGGTTCTTCATAAACCATCATCTATAGAGAATAGGCCGTTAGTCTATAGTGATATTGATAAACCTATACCTGGTAGAGGAGAGGTTTTACTTAAGATTAAATGCTGTGGCGTATGTCGTACAGACTTACATATAGTCGAGGGCGAACTTAAGCCCATTAAGCTACCTCTTATACCAGGTCATATGGTTGTAGGTATTGTTGAGGAGATCGGTGAAGGCGTTGAAGGGGTTAAAAAGGGTCTTCGTGTAGGTGTTCCATGGCTGTATTGGAGTTGTGGAAAATGTCGATTTTGTCGACGAGGGCTTGAGAACTTATGTGAAAATGCCTTGTTCACGGGATATAGTATTAATGGTGGTTATGCTGAATACATGGTTGCTAAAGCCGACTTCATACATCTGATACCCAGTGCTTATGATGATTGCCGAGTAGCTCCTCTACTTTGTGCAGGTGCCATAGGTTATCGTGCACTCAAGTTAACTGGACTCATTGGACAAAGTGGTAGACTTGGTTTATTTGGTTTTGGTGCTTCTGCTCATTTAGTTTTACAGATTGCCAAATATCTTAACATAGAAACCTATGTATTTACCAGTAGAAAAGAGAAAATAGATTATGCATTAAGATTAGGTGCTGATTGGGCTGGCTTAACGAGAGAAGAACCTCCATACAAGCTTGATGCTGCAATAGTGTTTGCACCTGTTGGATGGGTTGCTATTGAGGCATTGAAAAAACTTGATAAAGCAGGTCGTCTCGTTTTAGCAGAGATCTATATGTCTCCATGGAAGGAGCTAGACTATAGTTTACTATGGTATGAGAGAGAGATTAAGAGTGTTGCTAATGTTACCCGTGACGATGTACGTGGTGTACTGGAAATTGCCTATAAGGCTGGTGTTAAACCCGATATAGTGGTCTATAGTCTTGATAAGGCTAATGAGGCACTATATGATCTCAAGTATGGAAAGTTTAAGGGTAGCGCTGTTTTAAAAATAGACTAGTACCATGTTACATAGGTTATTTTTATCTCTTTACTAATTTCATCAATTCTCCTCCAATCATCATAACTTAATCTCCAATCTACAGCACCAGCGTTATCGATTACATGTTCAGGCTTTTTAGCTCCCGGTATAGGCACGATTAAGGGACTATACATTATAAGCCA
>CAZVWZ010000029.1:0-12741 GCA_964631195.1 uncultured Desulfurococcaceae archaeon | reverse complement strand
CCTAGATAGCGAGTATGGTGTTAAAGTCTCGAATGATCCAAGTGTCTTGTTCGATTCCGATGTTGTAATCCATGCTACTGGTAGTTATCTTGATCAAGTATATGATCAGATACTTACTGTTATAGGGATGGGTCTTGATGTTGTATCTACTTGTGAAACACTTGCCTATCCATACTATAGATATCCAGTATTGGCCAGGATGATTGATACCGAGGCTTTAAAGAATGGTGTAACCGTTATTGCAACTGGTATAAATCCCGGATTTCTTCTAGATACACTAGCTATAACAATGGCTATGCCAGTAAATATTGTTAAGAAAATAACTGCTATACGCGTCATTGATGCTGGTAAACGTAGAGCTAGTTTTCGTAAGAAAGTAGGTATTGGTCTTGATCCAGGCGAGTTTAAGAGATTACTAGAAAAGAGGATACTTACCGGTCATGTGGGTTATGCTGAATCGGTTTTACTAATAGCTGATGCATTAGGAATACATCTTGAGAAAGTAGTTGAAGGACAAGAGCCAGTTGTAGCAGAGAAGGAAATGGTATACGAAGGTAAGACATTGTCTAAAGGAACTACAATAGGTATACGTGGATATGGTATAGGCTACTATAGGGGTGAGGAAACAATACGTGTAGAATTCCATGCATACCTAGGTGCAGAGGAATACGAAGAAATAACAATTAATGGAACAGAATACAGTATTAAATGGAAAAGCACAGGAACACCAGGAGACCCAGCAACAGTATCAATAGTACTAAACATAGCAAGCATAATAGACGAAATAACGCCAGGACTAAAGACAATGAGTGACATAATACCGTTCAAGCCTTTCTATAGAAGATAATTAAAAATAGCGCCGGGGCGGGGATTTGAACCCCGGACCACCGGGTATCCATCACCAGGCTAGACGATCCCGTGGTTAACAGCCCGGCGCTCCACCTGGCTGAGCTACCCCGGCACCCCATTTATGTGTGTTTGTTGCGTTGGTATTTTTATTTGTTTTGTCTTATTAGTATTTATCCATGTTATTATGGATTAAATTACTTAAGAAATCTTAATAGATTGTGTAGGCGAATAGTATATGTAGGCCTCGATGATGATGGAACCCGGGTTTGAAGTATCTGAATAAGTTATGTTGATAAGGCCCGCATCGTGAGGGGCTATTTAAACGAATTTTTATGATATACCTCCAGGGGTTAATACTATATTCTTTTTCTCCATAACTCTCTCATACGTCTTCTCTTTTCCAAGTACATTTCCCTCTCTAGGAAACGATATACTGTTGAATGCTGTCTCCCCTGAACCAGCATTTCTATGGCTTCTTTAGCTATATTAGCCGATTCATAATCACCTATTATAGCTACGTAGTCACGATATATAGATATATATGTGCCCGTGACTTCCTCTATTGTTCTACGGGCTTTACCTTCCTCTCCAATTATCCTGCCTTTAACTCTCTGCAGATGGTTAGGTCTGTCGCCAACATACTGTCTAAGATCAATTATAATCAATATCTGATCCTCGTCAAGTAGGCGGAAAGCTCTTTCAGGACTAAAGCCATAAGCAATTGCCCGCACTATATCACGAGCTTTCATAAGCTGTAACGCAGTTGTAGATGGTGAAGCAGGCTCTATTATTACAGTACCCGTCTTTGAATCAATTGTTATTCTTGTATTTGTATGCTTCATAATCTCTTCTTTAACACGTCCATCATGACCTATAAGTACACCAATACGATCCAATGGTAGTTTCTCATAAAGCCTTGTTACACCTAATATGAAACGCCCACCTTCACCTAGCAACTCGTGATCTCCTCTAATAGCTCTTCAGGAGTAGATATATCTAGTCCAGCCTCCTTGTAAAAGAAACGATATACGTTCCTAATATCCCTATCAAGGAATTCCATGGCATTCGGATGTTCAATCAATACTGCTTGACTAACATCAATAACAGCTATACTTAGATCGCTTCTAACCATTATATTAAACTCAGACATATCAGCATGAACCATGCGTGCTCTACAAAACATCTTCTTCATATTATCAATCACTTGTTCATAGATCTTGTATAGCTCATCATCTGTAAGTTCTTGCCATATCTCCTTAAGCAGTGGTGCACGTACACCATTTTCACCAATAAACTCCATGACAAGAACATTATTTAATACACTAATAGGCTTAGGGACACTAACACCAGAATCATATAGCTTCTTTAAATTCCTAAACTCCTTCCGAGTCCATAGGTATATTAGTTTCCGTGTATCACGGGGCAATATACCTTGAAAACGTGGATCGCCACTAATATATTTCAAGATCCCCTTCCTAAACTCAGCAGTAGCTGTCAAATAGATCTTAACAGCATATTCCTCTCCATCATAGCCGTAGCCTAGGTAGACCCTAGCCTCCTTACCAGCACTAACAACACCATTCATTCTACGTAAAACACGTCTTCTCATAAGCTCATAGAGAGTCATGACTGTCCGATAATCAAAGACCTCCTCAACAGTTTCAAAAAGATCCTTATCCTTAAGTTTTTTCCTAATACGTTCTCTCTCAATTAGAAAATCAATAGAATCATCACTCATATAAACTCACTCAAAGCTTCTAAGAACTCTTGGGGCAGTATACCCTTCTCAATGAGCTTTTGAACCTCACTACGTGCATAACGATATATTACATCACCTTTCTTGGGATTGAAGTCCCATGGTACCACGAGTATTATATCTCCTTCACGCATCCAAACTCTACGCCTCATACGTCCAGGTATCCTAATCATACGGTCTTCTCCATCGAGACACTTAGCTATAAGATGATCTCCTCCAACAAGCCTGATCACTCCGCACAATACCTCTCCTTCGCCAGGTATAGGAGGCTCTTTAGTACTTTCTTCATAACCTCTCTTCTTTTTCTTTTTCGGCATGTTCTTAATCACCCTTTCTTCTTAACTATATAGAGGTTATTCCTTATGATATACCCCTTCATTTTATCTCCTTCTTTAACGTTATTAAGGCTTACTAGACGAGGATATTCCCTGATTTCCCCAGTAGCTTCATCCATTAAATAGATCGTTGATGGATCACTCGCTATAACCAGGTAATCCTTCTCCTCAATATATTCACGAGTCCTAACAAGCTTACCATCCCAATACTCACTAACAGGTACACTATGGCTCTCACCACTCTCAAGATCCGTAATCTTTATCCTACTATCCTTAACCTCATCAATAACACTGATAGAACCTTTATACTCAATAATATCACCCTGTTCAAGATCCGGGAGCCTAACGGATAATGTAGTTATACCCTCCTTCCTACCCCTGGATGGATCGTATTTTCTGATCTTAAAAGTCTCAATAACCTTAGCGCCCTTCTCACGGCTAAAGAGTGCTGCTAATCTTCTAGCTAAAACAGGTGTAACCATCTTAATGTTAATGCCGTTCTTATTCTCCTCAACGTCAACTATATCATCCGCGATAGATGGTTCACTTAGAACTTTTCTAATATATTGTTTTTCATCCTCTGTTAAACGACCACGACTACTCCTAATCTGCACAATAGCATTAAAGACTTTTCCAGCCTTCCTTAGACATCTTGGGCATATTGATTTAGTTATTTTAAACCTAACTATTATGGGCCTAGATATTATCTTTGAATCACCAAGTAAAGCTGATACTCTAACAAATGCTTCATGGAAATTCTTATTAACTCTATGAAAACCATGTACTTCTTCAACCTCAAGTATCTCAACACCGCTATTAACATAATGCTCTGAAGTATCTAGTATGTATCTCCTAATAATATCCTCTAAAGCCATAGGCTGAAGCCATCGTCCATGGTACCTCCAAGAACCACACTTACTACATACCGTGATTTCAAAAACAGGTGTCTCCCTCAATAAACCCCTATACTTTAAAAAACAATCAATACAGTATCCATTAATTAATGGTTCTTTAGAGGACTCTTTCTTACCACATTTCACACAATATCTTACCACACCAACCACCTTCAATAGATCTTTATTACTTGGGCATGAGGCACTCCCTCAATATATATAACGGCATTCTTATGTACCATGTTACGTTTTATGGCAGCACTAACGATCTTCTCTCCAACAAGATTAGCTATAGTTGATGCCTCTAATAGATCAAGGGCTTCACTAATTGTTACCTTCCTACCGCCATAGAAGTTGGGATCTATATAGAAACTAGTATCGCCTTCGCGAAGAGTTCTACCTAGTAGTTCAGCATCACAAATAGCTACTACAAGCTCTCCCTCACTATGGAACTCCTTAACATATACCATGTCCGTTAATACATTGTCCACGGTATTTTCGTACCTCTACATTTCTATTATCCTATAATAAATTCTTAGGATTAAATCCCCTTTTTATACTAGAATGGTATTTAATAAAAACATTGATTGCTAGAAAGCAGTTAATGTAGTTTCTGCACCACATGCTAGGCATCTTAATTTGAAAACCTTACCAACTTTTTCTAAGACTGTGAATCTACTACCACACGTTGGACATAATACATAGTTCTTTATGAATCTATCAATAAGTCTATTAATTATTGTTGATGAGAACCTTCCCTGTAAAATTAATGCGCCAGATTCGTCAATAGTTCCTGGAACCGCTAATTCCTTCACAAAGTACCTCATTAGTAATTTAGGCTCTCTATTAAGTACATCTGCTATTTGCCTAAAATTCCTAATAATAATTCTATTACCGACGACTATAATTTCAGCTTTGGGAACCTCGAAAGGTTCTGCCTTAACTTGTTTCTTAGGAAGTTTTGCGTAAAGCCTATCAAGTAACTCTTCATAATCGTAGTCTCTAATGCTTTTACTCAATCCATCCACCTCCCTGCATATATAGGAATTAAAGGGTATTAAGATATAATCTATATTTCGGTATACGATGGAAAGTCGATCTTGGTGGTCAACAGTGAAGAGAGTATACATAGAAACATATGGATGCGCACTAAATAAAGGAGATACATATATTATGAAGACAGTATTAGCTAGAAAAGGCCACTCCATAGTAGATAATCCCATAGCCTCAGACATAATAATCATAAATACGTGCACAGTTCGTATGGAAACTCAACAAAGAATGATCCATAGGATAAAGACATTGTATAAGTTAGCGATAGAAAGAGATAAAAAACTAATTATAGCAGGTTGCTTAGCTAAAGCCCAACCATATCTTATATCAAAAATTGCTCCAAACGCTAGCCTATTATCTCCACAGAATGTATCTAAAATCGATGTTGTTGTCAGAGAAAGTAGGAAAGTTATATTATTAGATGGCGATAGAGACCGAAATACTATTGGTGTATGGTTAGAGGATAGAATAGGAGTTATACCTATACAAGAAGGTTGTTTAGGAAATTGCAGTTTTTGTATTGTAAAGAATGCTAGGAGAAAATTATTTAGCTACCCTATAGAACGTATTGCTGAAACTGTAAGAGAACTAATAAAGAAGGGAGCTGTAGAAATACAGTTAAGCGGACAAGATACAGCTACTTATGGAATAGACCTATATGGAAAACCTATGCTTCCAAAACTTATACAAAGAATCATAGAGACTCCAGGTAATTATATGATTAGAATAGGAATGCTTAATCCAGACACCGTAGAACCTATATTAGATGATCTAATAGAGACTATGAGAGATCATCATGTATACAAGTTCTTACATATTCCTCTTCAAAGTGGAAGCGATAAAGTTTTAAAGATCATGAGAAGGAAATATACTGTAGATCAATTTAGACACCTTATTAAAGAACTTCGTTCAAAACTCCTCAATATAGCTATTGCAACAGATATAATTATAGGTCATCCTGGCGAAGATGAAGAAGACTTTGAAGACACGCTAAGGATTGTAAAAGAGCTTGAATTCGATAGAATTCATGTAGCACAATATACCATTAGACCAAATACATATTCTGCATCGTTAAAACAAGTAAGTAGTAAAATCAAGAAGGAACGTATGAAGAGATTTCTTGAACTTATGGAGAATATAGGCCTTAAAAAACATAGTAAATATCTTGGTAAAGTAGTAAAAGCCTTCGTAACCGAAAAGGGTAGGAATACATATACTGCTAGGCTCATCAATTATACTCCTGTAGTGATCAATAGCAATAAAGAAATTGTTGGTAAATGGATTAATGCCAGGATACATAAAATAACATTCTTTGATTTAAGAGGAGATGTTATTGGCTAGCTTATATTTATAAGTTCAATGACAGGATTGTACTCTCTAAACTCGTTCTCAATATACTTTATAAGCTTAAGTAGATCATTTATCCTAACAGGTAGGGAAGCAGGAATAACTCTTACAGATATGAAAATTTCTGACTGATCTATTTTCTCGATCTCTATTTGATTTTCCTGTATACGGAATACGGCTATACCTCCGCTTCTCATAACATTTGCCAGTCTATCAATAACTTCCTTTAATTCTATGGCTGGTGTTCTTTGAATTCTTATACGAATTGGTATAAATGGTGATGTTTCACGTATCGCTGAGTATAAAAGGAGGGAATTCGCAACATATGTCCTATTACCATATATATCTTCTATAGTTGATGAGAAAGGATCCATTGATATTATTCTACCATATATAGGTCTATGATGCCCAGGTAAATTTATTTCTAGATATCTACCCTTGATGTACTTCACTAATTGTAGAGTTATGTATGCTGTAAATTCTCTAATTTCATAGAAAAATAGTATCGCAACTAATAAAGCAAAGATCACTATGATTACATAAGTTACAATTGATGGGACATAGCTTTGTATAATAAATAATGAGAAAACCACTATGAATATAGAATCCATGATCCTCATAATAGTGATCTTTGTACCTACGCCAATATAGCCTCTCTGATAAAGTGTTGTTAATAACCTACTTATAAAATATCTTAATACAATTATCGCCACTAGCAGAATTATAGCGGGAGCAAAGTCGTAAAGCACCTCCTCAATACTTGAAGGAGATATATTTGTTAAATTAAACACCATGAGGGCTCAACCCTTAAAGTACCTAGTTATATCAGGGGACCTAGAAAGTATTAGTAATTGATATCCGCTTCTTAATACAGTATCTGGTGATGGAAAGAATATTTTTGTTCCATCAAATATCGTAACTATCTTTATATCATCAGGTAAATTTAAATCTGCTATTTTTCTCTCAACAGCTTTATCCGTTTCTGCTAGTGTAACAATATATATATATGAATCACCTATTTTTCCAAGCTTACTAGGCTGTAATATAGAGTCTAAATAACTAGCAATCATAGATGCTATTATTGAAGGCTGACTAATAGGAACTCCTAGGCCTAATCTCTGCAATAACTCGGCAATCCTTATATCGGTTACCTTAGCTATGCGAAACGGGATATTATACATTCTAGCTATTGCTAATGCAAATAAGTTTATTTCATTACGACCAGTAAGTGCAATAACCACATCAATTTCATCCATTCTTACATCACTTGTATAAAGACTTACATCAGTAGCATCTCTATCAATAACTACAACATCGTATTTTAATGCAAGGTCTTTCCGCCTAACAGGATCTTTCTCTACAACTATTACCTCATGCATTTTAAGATCTAGTTTTGACAACAGTTCTTCAGCGACAGCTCCTCCGCCGATTATCAAGATTCTCAAAATATTCACCATTTAATAATCTAGATACTCTATTGATTAATCTACAAATTCTACTTATATACTATACTAGACTAAAAGTATAACTTCATTGAATTATTAAGTTTAATCAATAAAGAGCTTCCGTGTATCTCTTACCAGTAGCCAATGCAATAACTAGCATTAACTGTACGTATTCTAAGCGGCCAAGCAACATTAAAAAGATTATAGTGGCCTTTACACCAACTGGAGCGGTTGGAGATACAACATTAGTACTTAAGCCAACACATCCCGCTGCCGATGTTGCCTCAAATAATGTATCTATAAAACGATATCCATGAGCCGCCATGATGACTGCTCCACCAAAGATCATTATCATGTGTAAGACAACAATTAGCAGAGCTTGAGAAATCTCAGGCTCAGATAGCCATGAACCATCGATTGTCATTTTTCTCTCAATAGGGGCTGCTATGACTGATTTTAATGCCGCATCCTTTAGCTTTTTAAAAATTATAAGGAGTCTAATAGATTTAATACCACCAGCTGTTGAAAACATCATGCCTCCTATAAACATCCCTGCAATTAATATAGCTTTACTTGCATCAGTTAAATCAGCTATTGAACCTATACTAAATCCAGTTGTAGTCATACCAGATATTAGATTAAAGCTTCCGGCAATAAATGAATAATATAAATCTGTTTTTTCAACAAATACATATGATAGAATCATTATTGCAACCAAGAAGATCATTGATATAACATAGGTTCTAAATTCTTCGCTTCTTTTAAGAATAGAGAATTCGCCTCTGAACATTTTAGCGATTATGTAGAAGTTCATGCCTCCTATAAACATGAATATCATTACTGGTACATACGTTATAGGTGATCGATCGTATATTACTTGGTATCCGGCATCGTATGTAGACATTCCTCCAGTAGCTATTGTCGTTAGTATATGATTAAATGCTTCATAGAGATTCATACCAGTATATATGTATGATACCAATCCCATTAGTGTAAGCACAATATAGATTTTAACAAGTGCTTTAGCCGTTTTATAGAACGTAGCTTCTATCTTAACAGGTCTTTCAACACCATATGCCGTCCGACCTATACGGTAGAAGTATGGAAATATTACCATAGCAAATACTACGAATCCTAGTTCACCGCTCCATTGCATAATACTTCTCCATGTAACAATCGATGGTTTCATATAATCAATGCCTCTTAATACAGTAAAACCAGTACCAGTAAAACCACTTACACTTTCAAATAAAGCATCAATAAACGGTATCTTTATCGTATACATTAGTATTATAGACGATTCTAATGAAATGAGAAACCATGCAATAGATACAACGACAAGACTATCTAATAATGAAAGTGCTTCAGCTTCAACCTTAGATGAAATAAAGCCTATAAGTAAAAAGAATACTCCACCAATAAAGAATAACCAAGATACTTCATATCCGGTCAGAAAATCTATTAGAGGTACAAGTAACATTAATGCGCCGAGAACGCCCTCAAGGCTACCAATAATCTTTAATATTCCTTTCCAGTTCAAAATGCACACCGAAGCACCAACATAAATACCTAGATGTTATTTTATAGAGTATGTTTAAAACGATTATTCTAGATCTATGGAGGATGTAATGGCAATACCATGATCCTTTCTGGACAGTTTTTCCTAGCTATATGCCCAGCTAAATCATATACTTTGTAAGCTCTCTCAAGAACTACAGCGTCACTTGTTATAGTCCAACGACCTATAGATAGTTCTAGAACCTTGACATCAGCTTTTCTAGCAACTATTATGTCTGCATTAGGCAAGAGTTCCCTTAGTCTAGAAGCCAGTTCACCGCTATGGCTAACATTAGCATCAAGGATTATATATACTCTATGTTTATCTATGAACCATTTGATAAGTGAAATAATTTTATTAATAGTATCTTTATTAACTGCTAATGCAACTCTTGTATGTAGACCAAGAAGATCTCTTATGAAGCCGTCATCACATAAATATAGTTCTTCGCCGCTAATCACAGAAAATATAGTTGAAAATAGATTATATCCGTCAATAACAACTTCTACGTTTTCGGGTGGAACTAATGTCTTAGACATTATTGAACGGACATAACTAGAAGAATGTACACATCTATAGAGAAGTAGTCGTTCGCGTTTACTTAATAAATATCTTGTAGATACAGTATTAAGGGCAAGCTTATGAGGATAACCACGATCAAGCAGATATCTATAATCTTTGGCTGCTTCAATTAATTCTCTTCGCAACTATTCATCTCCGATAATATTCTTCTAAAACTATTAAATAACTCTTTAGAAGAAATATTCGATCTAAATGTTATGTGATCTTGTTTACCACCACCTCTTATATCAGGATACTTTTTAATTAATTCATTTAATAGAGTTCTCAGATCTATAGGTCTAGTTAATCTCGCTGGATCGTAAAATACTTCTATATATTTGCCCGAATCATAGAATATTATAGTTCCTCTCCTAGAGATATTTAAGGCTAGATCGCGGTAGAAGCGATGATCTCCTATGTCATTATAGAGATATATGATTTTATAACCACATACTTCAATAAGTTCTTGGGTCAGCCTATCTTCATACAATTTCATTAGCTTTTCTCTGTATCTTGATAGAATCCCTTTTGTCTCAATGTATTCATCGTAAAACTTTTCAATACCCGGCAATATTTGTTTAGGACTTATTTTTATTATTGAAGCTATTTTTTCAATAATATTTTCAAGATTGTAAGAATATTCGGGTATACGGGTTCCAGCAATATATTCAAGTCTTATTACTCCATCCTGAATCTTTTCAACATCAATTATCTTAATTCCTCCGACTTCGCCTGTATTATGAAGATGGGTACCATAACAGGCTTCAGCATCCCATCCTGGTATTTCTACTATTCTAAGAGTTTTAGATATAACAGCTCCTCCCTGATATATTTTTATACCATATTTTTTCTCGGCTTCAAACTTTCCTAAGTAGTTAAAACGTAGATCTATTCTTTCATCAACGATCTTATTTGCTAGTTCCTCGATCTTCTTAATCTCTTCATCAGTAAGCATCCTATAATGAGTAATATCAAGTCTTCCCTTCTCAATAGTTTTTTCAGCACCAGCTTGCCATACATGATCTCCTAGAATTCTGCGGGCCACACCTAAAATAATATGTGTTGCCGTGTGATGTCTCATGAGTCTATATCTTCTTATCCAATTAATAATGCCTTCAACGATATCTCCTTTAGATAAAATTTTGCCTACATCTTTTTCCAGTTCATGGATAATTACTTCTCCATATTTGTAGACTTTCTTTACTTTAATTCTAGTATTATCTGGTAATACAAGATGTCCTGTGTCATGATCTTGTCCGCCAGCTAATGGGTAGAAAGCACTTTGATCAAGAATTACATAATTATTTTTAATACCTATTACTTTAGCTTTAAATCTTCTAAGATAAGGATCTAAATGAAATAACTTTCGTGTTTCTGGAAAACCTAATACCCAATCGACTATTTCACTAGGCAAGGAATGTTCACGATATTTTTGCAGCGTTTTCGGCTGCCCATGTTTCTTGGCAACTAGAGAGTAAAAGTCGTGAGGTATACTGATCTCTACTCCATGCTCTTTAGCTCTATTAGCTATCATCTCAGGAGGTATTCCATGGGAATCATAAATTCGTACTAAGTCATCTATTTCAAGGCTTCTCTTCTTTTTAATAATCTTATCTACAATCCTTACTCCTCTATCTAACGTCTCCACATACTTTCTGATCTCGTTACTCAGTACATCAAGAATATAGTCTCTATGTTTTATGAAATTGCTATACACATATTGGTCTCTCCAATAATCGATCATTTCCTCCATAAGCTTAATAGCTAGCTCTTCGTATTCAGACGGTGCTATACCTAGCTGATATAAAGCTCTGAGACTTCTTCTAAGAACAAGTCTAGCTAGGTATCCTTCTCCAGTATTTGACGGTACTATTCCATCAGACAACATTAATGCTAATGTTCTATAATGGTCCAATAAGGTATAAAGTAAAATAGCCTGTCTAAGTTCTTTATAATAATCTAAGTAACCATAGAGACCTAGATACTTTCTTAATTGATCTAGCGATCCTATATCTATATCGCTAAGCTTATGGACAATACTTTTTAATGTATGATAGTCAGGTTCATCTATACCTAATATGTCCTTGTATCTATTCAATAGATCGCCAAATATTGTATGAAATGCTGTAGGTGATCTTTGTGTAAACCAAGCAATTCTTTCAATACCATAGCCTGTATCAATAACCCTTATATTCATTAAAGAATAATTACCGTTTTCAACTCTGTATTTCATAAAAACAAGTGTAGCTAATTCAAGGCCGTCAACAACAACTTCATATGCTGGTCCAGCATTACCTCCTCCTTCCCACCACGAAGGTTTAAAGACTATATCTTCCTCAGGAATACCAATGTCTTTCGTAAAAAAATTATATGCATACTCTAACGTTTCATCAACCCAATAGATATAGTTATCTTCTTTATTGAAAGCATGATGACCTCCCATTTCAAATGATGACAAATGTCTACCAAATGTTAAACCAACTTCATCAATATCTTCAAGTCTGATGCAAGGTTGCACTATTACTAATGGATTATATGGAGGATCGACGATGCCCTCGGTAACAGCTGGTTGAAACACTATAATACTTGCTATTGTAAGATATAGATCATTTCTCCATCTAGCAAGAACAGGATACGGATCAACATATCCGTGTCCGTTTCTACGGAAGAAATCTATGAATTTCTGTCTAGCTTCATTAAGCGATAGATTTCTAACCTTAGGATAGTCTTTAAAGAGAAAGTCGTATTTACTGCATGGTCTATCTGGACACCTATCTCTAGGTATAAGGCTCCAGAACTTTTCACCACAAACTCTACACTTATACTCTTGATAGCCTAAAGATTTAAGGAATTTACCGAAAAACTCTGGTTCGTCACTCATAGCTGGCAATTACTAGCCCTCTTAAAAAGACTAACCAAATAAGGCTCCAAGACCAGCTGATAA
>CAZVWZ010000028.1:0-13263 GCA_964631195.1 uncultured Desulfurococcaceae archaeon | reverse complement strand
GGCCGCATATTCAGCATTAAGCACAGCAAGATCATATTCTCCCTCATTAAATAATGTAATAGCATTTTTCATTATAGCTCCGGTTCTACGCTTTAAGATTCTCGGGTAATTACCGCTCATTCCTATCACAATAATATAATTCGATTAATCAAGTATTTCAATATTCATTAAGAATCGTCACCAGTAATGGCTCAGGTTTTACCATTATAAATAGTCATCTTGAATCTGAGATCCAAGGAAAAATCTCAGAAAAATTTACTAACCCCGTATTTATTATTAGATACCAGGTGATGGTATGTAATGCTAGAGGCTAAAGTAAGACTTAGTAAAAAGAACACAATATATATTCCTAAAAGCATTGCTAATGCAGTTGGAATAAAGGAGGGTAGTATTTTGAAGCTTAGAGTTGAGAATTCCCGAATTATTATTGAACCCGTTCCTGATCCATTCGAACTTGCCTTGAAAGGAACTAAGTTCGCTAAAATATCTTTTGAAGAATTTGAGGAAGAGTCTGAGGAAATGCAAAATGAATTATTCGGGGAAAATAAGGATCTTACTTGATACTACATATATTTTGCCCATAGTAGGAATTGATGTTGAGGATATTAAAAAGGTAATAGTACTGCTTAAAAAGCTCCGTGATAAGGGAGTTGCTGAATTCTACTATACACAATTTAATATATTAGAGATAATTGGTAAACTAGGAAGAATAGATTTTGATAAGGATAGAGTTGAGCTAGGGTTAATTTCTATTAAAGAGGAATTCATTGAAGTAAAACCTTCTCTCAAAGCATGGTTAAAGGCGCTAGAGTTGAGGAGAAAAGGTTTTAGAGACATAATAGATCTACTACTATACACTACATCACTAACAAATAATATATTATTTCTAACTAGAGATATTGAATTAATCAAGTTTTTAGAAGATATTGGAGAGGATACAAGTACTGTTTTACCTGAAGAGAAATTTCTATACACGTATGCTAATATTTAACATAAAGAATTCCTTGTAAAATTTATTCTATTGCCAAACAATTTTATTTGAATTTATGATAGATGCATTTATATCCTTTTATATGAATGAATTCCTCCATCCCAAGATCATGGGAACTAGTTGATATAATTTAATCATAATAAGTGAAGACCATAGATATTTCCCACCATACTTTATCATTGGTATAACTATTGGTTAAACTTATTAGCTAACTTTCTTAGAGTCTATATTGGTGATATATTGAGTATTGTTAGAGTTTATAAGAAGGGTATTATTGTATTGCCAAAGAGTATTAGGGAGGAAGTAGGTATTGAAGAGGGTATGTTATTAGAAGTATTAGTAGAAAATGGCAGGATCGTATTAAAGCCTCTTGATTTATGGGATAGAGTGTGGGGTTGTGGAAAAGGCAAGGGCTCAGCTGAAGAAGCTGAAAAAGAACTTGATCTAGAGGAGGAATTGTTTTGGAGCAAGAGAATATTAAAGAAATAGTAGTTGATACATATGCTCTACTAGCTATTGTTTACGATGAAGTTAGTGAGAATGCTAAGAAGGTATTAGAAGCTATGCGTAGAGGCGAGATCAAGGGCTTAATACCTGTAACTGTTGCTTATGAGTATATTATTCATTGGCTTAGAGGTAGAATACCGGGGCTTAAAAGTATTGAAGAAGTTACTACGTATTTGAAGAATTATTTTAAAGTAATAGAACTTAGTTATGAAGATTATGTAGAAGCTGCTAAAATAAAGATCAAGGGAGATATGATCCTAGGAAAAGCAGAAGATAAAGAGCTTAGATCAAGAAGACTAAGTATTGTTGACTCAACAGTTATAGCATTAGCCCTAAAAAGAAAGACTCCTATATTAACGGGTGATAAGGATCTTGCATATGTTGCAATGAAAGAAAATATAGGAATTATATGGTAGCTAGATAGAGTACTAAAATATTCTTACTATTTATTACGTATTTTGTGTAGTATCTGTTATTTGAAGAAGGTACTTCGATGAGATATTGTCTTCCATGATAATTGTTTCTTATATGTCTCATGAGGCCTAAACTTTGTCATAATGTCTTCTAGTCTTTCTCCAACTATATGTATTTTATGTGGATCGATCTCACCATATCCCCATTTAGTTAGGAAGTATAAGTATCCAATATCTCTTGGATTAAAGCCCATTGCATAGGCTACAATTACATCAAGATTTACTGGATTAGTTGAGGCAAATACTACACCCCATTTCTTAGGCTCACCATTTACTGGGCCATTACCCTCCATACCAACTACTCCATCTACTATACCTAGATCAGGCATTAACTCTGTAGCAAGTAATGCTATATTATAGTTTATTGTATAGTATCCACGATGCATTCTTGGCTTATACCCTCTCTTTATAGCGCCCATAACCATATTCTTAATTGATAGAGTAACTACTACTGTATCATGAGTCTTAGCTCTACAAGGAGATATCTTTACAAAACTCTTATCTAGAAGCAACTTAGAAACATAAACAGTAAATTCCTCTCCCTGTTCATCTACTAACCTATACTCTACCTGGCCATAATCATCCAAGTCACCAAATTCTATCCCTGGATACTTCTTCTTAAGATCATAATAGCCATAGTTTCTAAATCCCTCCTCAGCTCTAGCAACAGCCGGAGACTCAGCAATCAATACTTCAGATACATTATAATTCTCAAATAAATAATCAAGAATAGCGTCAACAGTCTCTTTTGGAGTAGCAGATAAATATATCGTTGTAGATACAAAATTAGGCTTAATCAAAAACTTCTTCCTACCACCAATAACTTCTCTAAACTCACTATCAATAAGCTTTAAAGCCCTCAAAACCCCATCATAACGGTTCTTGGATTTTACAATAGCGACTGTAGCCTTAGCCATGGTTTATGCAACTCTCAACATTTTTCAACAGCCCTTACTTATCGAAGAAATATTCTTACAACCTCATTATATGATATTATAGGATTACCCTATATAATATAATTCGCCTCCATCGGTATGATCTTCAAGTATAATCAAGTATATTTTCTTTCAATAGTATACCCATATATCATAGGGAATTCATTATGAATATAGAAAATAGTTTTATTGAAGAAAATTATTTCTTAACGAACTTACAACTGTAGTATTTAATATCAATTTACTAGATTAAATTAATGAATTATTAGGATAAGGTATAAATTCCTAGATAAAAAAGAAGAGTTTGAGGAGCTATTGTTATGGATTCAACGAATAGTTTACATAAAGTTAGTTATCTACTTAAGGGGAAAGAACGTAGAATTGTAAAAAAGCTTTATAATATACCATTATATGAATTAATTGATATTGTCCCATCTTCATATATTATGAAGGGCTTGAAGCCTATAGTTCCTTACGACAGAATTGTTGGTCCTGCAGTAACTGTTAAAATTACTTCTCCAACAATGAAGACCCAATTAAAAGCAATAAGTATGGCTTCATCTTCAATTATTGTCATTGATGCAAAGAATTGTGAATTTTCAGTGTGGGGCGGTCTGTTATCAAATGCTGCTAAACGTAGAGGCGTTTTAGGCGTTATTGTTGATGGTGTAGTAACTGATGTAAAGGAGATCATTGCTGAAAAATTCCCTGTTTTTGCTAGTAAGTACCTTATGAAAGTAGATTTCCCAATATCTCTTCCACCCTCCGATGTTGCTATCAAATCTGAAGACGAGATCGGTGTTCCCGTGATCTGTGGCGGGGTTCTTGTTAATAATAGAGATTATATAGTTGCTGAAGGAAACACCATAATTGTGATCCCTAAAAATAAAGTATACCAAATTTTAAGTAAAATATCTTCTTTAAAGCATGAAGTATATGAATATAATGATAAAATGGAAAAAGATATTGATTTAGATGAGTTGGATAAAGCAATCTTAGATCTGCTTCAAAAAGATGCTAGAATGTCATATGCTAAAATGGCTCAGATCCTTAATGCCAAGGAACAGACTATTAGATATAGGATCATGAGGCTAATCAAAAATAGAGTAATAAAGAAGTTTACTATAGTAATTGACTATGAAAAACTTGGGAAAGGACTTACATCATTTATTATTTTATGGGTCCTTCCAGAGAAAATGGGGGATATTATTAAAGAATTAAGAGAGAATATGGATATAATTGAGGCTTATATGCTTTCTGAGAGAGGACAGATCCTTCTAAAAGCTGTAACTAGGAATCGTGATGAATTAACTGATTTATTTGTAAGACTTAACATGTTACCTGGCGTTATTAAGACATTAACTCTGCCTGTTATGAAGACACTTAAAGAATGAACTTTTTATTAGATATTACAACATCTAATAATTGTATATAATTATAATTAATCGGCATAAATTATTCCTCCTCATCATTAAAATATTCAATAGTGTCCTTAAAAGATACTTTTTCATCGGAGATCCTTCAGTAAAATTTATATTGTACCATATATTACTCATTTAACAATGATTTGAACTTTTTAGAATTGTTAAATGCAATAAATGAATACTCGTAGTTATGGAACGTTAATGTTCTCTCAGAATAATGGTAAGTTCTTTAATTTTAATTAAATTATTCATAGAAGAATTTTAATAATTTCTTAAAGAAATTTGTTCTCTAACTAATATGTATTAAAAAAGATATTTATAGTAGTTTTATCAATCAAATCACCGATGCCATTTTATCGGTGTTTATTATGTGTGGTACAATTACAGAAAAGATATTAAAAGAACATCTTATTGAAGGTAAAATGGAACCCGGAGAAGAAATTGCTATAAGAATAGACCAAACATTAACGCAGGATACTACTGGGACATTAGTATACTTGGAGTT
Source organism: uncultured Desulfurococcaceae archaeon (assembly GCA_964631195.1). Classification (GTDB taxonomy): domain Archaea; phylum Thermoproteota; class Thermoprotei_A; order Sulfolobales; family Desulfurococcaceae; genus CAZHDB01. The sequence continues at coordinate 8,428 of CAZVWZ010000028.1, read as the reverse complement.
TGAAGCAATAGGTATTCCTAGAGTAAATACTGAACTAAGTGTTAGCTATGTCGACCACAATACTCCTCAAACAAGTGTTCGTAATTCATGTGATCACTTATATTTACGAACAATAGCCTTACGCTATGGAATATATTTCTCTGCTCCTGGCAATGGAATATGTCATCAAATACATTTAGAACGTTTTGCAAGACCTGGGAAGACCCTGCTTGGATCAGATAGTCATACGCCTACGGCTGGGGGGATTGGATCATTTGCTATTGGAGCAGGCGGATTAGATGTAGCTGCTGCTATGGCTGGTGTACCGTATCGTCTAAAGTTTCCAGAAATAGTTGGTGTTAAGCTTGTTGGTAAGCTAAGGCCTTGGGTATCTGCGAAAGATGTAGCTCTTGAATTGCTGTCTAGAGTTGGCGTGAAAGGCGGTATCGGCAAGGTATTTGAGTTTTTCGGACCGGGTGTTAAGACTTTAGACGTTCCTTCTAGAGCTACTATAACAAATATGTGTGTTGAAACAGGTGCTACAACAGCTATATTTCCAAGTGATGAAGTAACAAAGGCATTTTTAGAGGCACAAGGCAGGGGAGAACAATGGATTCCGCTAGTCCCTGATGAGAATGTAGAATACGATGATGTAATAGAAATAGACTTAGGAGAAGTAGAGCCCCTTGTAGCCTTACCTCCAAACCCCGATAATGTAAAGCCTGTTGCTGAAGTAGCAGGTATAGAGGTTCAACAAGTTGTTATAGGGTCATGTACTAATTCATCTCTTCGCGATCTAAAGGTAGTGGCGAACGTTATTAAGGGACATACTAAAGCTCCAAATCTAGAACTTCTCATAAGCCCTGGATCTAGACAGGCCCTTCTCCATCTAATGGAAAGTGGAGAAATAAGATATTTGATTGAGGCTGGTGCTAGGATTTTAGAACCAGCTTGTGGACCATGTATAGGCGTACTTGGCGTACCTCCTCCAAACACAATATCTGTAAGAACAATAAATAGAAACTTTCCAGGAAGATGTGGAACTAAGGATGCTGAAGTATATTTAGTTAGTCCTGAAACAGCTATAGTGACAGCAATAAAAGGTGTTTTAACAGATCCACGGGAATTCGGTGAATATCCAAAGATAACTTTACCTAAGAGATTCATAGTTAATGATAGTTTGATAATAAAGCCTTTGCCTTTGGAAAGAGCTATGAAGGTTAAGGTATTTAGAGGACCATATATTAAACCATTACCAGATTTTCCGCCTTTACCAGATAGGCTAGAGGGAGAAGTACTCATAAAGGTTGGTGATAATATTTCTACAGATCACATTTTACCTGCTGGAGCAAAAACAATGTCTCTAAGAAGCGATATTCCAGAAATATCTAAATATGTGTTCCATTATGTAGATCCGAGTTTCTATAAAAGAGCTTTAGAAAGAAACGGTGGTATTATAGTTGCTGGAGAAAATTATGGACAAGGATCATCAAGAGAACATGCGGCCTTAGCACCAAAATATCTTGGAGTAAAAGCTGTAATAGCCAAGTCATTTGCAAGAATCCATAGAGATAATCTTATAAACTTCGGCATTGTCCCACTTAATTTCACCGACCATATGGACTATGAACGTGTTGAGGCAGGAGATTATCTAGTAATTGATTTGACTAAATTAAGTGCAGGAAACCGGATATTGTATGTTGAAAATAGAACTAAAAAGTATAGATTTAAGGTAACCCATAATCTGTCTAAGAGAGAGATAGAAATTCTGAGAGAAGGTGGTAAACTACCATGGATAAGGAAAATAATTTCAAAAACTGAAGCTAATAATTCAAATCTTTAAATATTTTAAAAATGTATCTAGTATTTAGAATGTGTTTAAGGAAAATATTGGTATAGAGGCATATATTATGGGGAAGTCTACAATTTTTAGGAAAATGTTGCTTGAAGAACCAGGTATGATAGTTAGACCATGTGCTTATGATGCTTTATCTGCTATTCTTATTGAGAAAGCAGGTTTCAAAGTAGTTGGAACCAGTGGATACGGGATAGCTGCAACTCTTATTGGCCAACCAGATATAGGCTTAGTAAGTTTTGGAGAAATGCTTGAGAGAGTTAGAACGATCATAAATGCCGTTTCAATACCAGTTGATGTAGACATAGACACCGGGTATGGTAATCCATTAAATGTTTACTGGACAGTTTTTAATTTCGCTAAAATAGGAGCAGCTGGAGTTAGAATAGAGGATCAGGTTTGGCCCAAAAAATGTGGTCACATGGCTGGAAAACAACTAGTATCAATTGAAGAAATGATTAAAAAGATTAAGGCAGCGATTAGGGCGAAGAATGAAGTAGATCCAGATATAGTAATAGGAGCTAGAACTGATGCGTTATCAGTTGCTGGACTAGAAGAGACTATAAAGCGTGGTATAGCATATGCAAAAGCTGGAGCAGACTATGTATGGGTAGAAACACCAACTTCGCTTGAAATAGTTGAGACTTTAGTTAAGAAAATACCTGTACCAATAGCATTCAATATAATTCCCGGAGGTAGGACTACACCGTTTAAAATAGAGGATCTTGAGAGAGTAGGTGTTAAGTACTTATCTATACCAATGGTTTGCTTATATGCTGCTACAAAAGCAATGATAGAGGCTCTAAAGATTCTAAAAGAAACGAGAGATCTAGATAAGATAGTAGATATGGGAGTAACGTGGAGCGAATTTAATGAGATCGTTGGGTTAAGTAAGTGGAGAAGACTAGAACTAGAGTTCTTGACTAGAGATGAACTTCTTACAAGATATGGAACAACTGACTTAGAAGAAATCATAAGTAAAGAAATTAAAGAAACAGCTAGTAAATGGAAAAAGTCTGATTCATAGTTTTATTTTAACACATTTATTTCCCATATATCTCTGTATGGGTGAATAATATGGTTGAAAAATATATATTTAGAAAAATAAAACCCCCAGAAGAAGGAGAAAGAATAACAATTAAAGATGGAAGACTAGTTGTTCCTGATAATCCTATAATATCATATATAGAGGGAGACGGAATAGGGCCAGAGATCGTTTCATCAGCTATAAAGGTCTTGAATAAAGCTGTTGAAATAGCTTACAAAGGAAAACGTAGAATCATATGGTGGGAACTGTATGCTGGACAAAAAGCACAAAAAGTATACAATGAATTATTACCGGAAGATACACTTAATGGTATAATGTATACTCTTGTAGCACTTAAAGGCCCTCTTACGACACCAGTTGGTACAGGATATAGGAGTTTGAATGTTACTATTAGGAAGAAGCTTGAATTATATGCTAACATACGTCCTGTATACTATTTTGGTCAGCCAGCTCCACATAAGTATGCTGAACATGATAATTTCATAATATTTAGAGAAAATACGGAAGATCTATACATGGGTATAGAATGGCCCTTCAATAGTCCAGAAGCTAAAAAGTTCAGAGAGATCTTGTTAAAAGAGTTTGGTATTCATTTAAGAGAAGATTCAGGTATAGGTGTAAAACCCATTAGTAAATATGGTACTTATAGAATTATGAGGAAAGCTCTTCAATGGGCTATTAAGTATAAGAGAAGAGTTGTAACAATTATGCATAAAGGAAATATTATGAAGTATACTGAGGGAGCCTTCTGTGAATGGGCTTATGAATTAGCGCTTAAGGAATATAGAGAATATGTAATTACAGAAGATGAATTATATAGCGTATACAATGGAAAGATCCCTGAAGGAAAAATATTAATTAACGATAGGATAGCTGATAACATGCTTCAACAATTAATTATTAGGCCTTGGGACTATGACATAATCGTTGCCCCTAACGTTAATGGAGACTATATAAGCGATATGGCAAACGCATTAGTTGGCGGAATAGGTATGGCCCCCGGTTTAAACGTTGGAGACTATATAGCTGTTGGAGAACCTGTTCATGGCACCGCTCCTAAATATGCTGGCAAAGATGTAGCAAACCCAACTGCAGAGATCTTAAGCGGTACTCTAATCCTAGACTATATAGGATGGAGTGAAGCAACTAGCCTAATTAGGAACGCCATTAGAGAAGCTATTAAAAGGAAAAAGGTAACACAGGATTTAGCACGACACATGAAAGATGTTAAGCCTTTAAGGACAAGTGAATATACATTAGAACTTATAAAAATCATGGAAGAAATTGGGGGCTAAATATAAAAAATTTACTTTTTAAAAATACTCGTTACTTTAGGAATTCCTAGTATCATTGAAATTATTGCAGGCACTATAAATACTGTGTTATAGAATATAGATAACACAACGAATACTATAGTTATAGCAAATATTATTCTATTAATAGTAGACAATTTTCCTAAGAAGTGGCCAGAAGCTATTGCATGAGTCGATATACCGCCTAACATAGATGCCAATATTCCTACTACTATATTGAGTATATTGTTTAAAGATAAGCTCTGTAGTGGTACAATAAGCATTTCTGGATATCTTGCAAAAGAGAATGCAATAAACCATCCAGTTATAGCCATTCTAAAAGCTTGGAGACCTGTTTTCCAGAAATCTGCTTTAGCTATTGCTGCACCAGCATATGCTGTTACAGCAACTGGAGGAGTAAGCGGTGCTAAGACACCGAAGTAGAATATGAAGTAGTGTGCTGCTAATGGATTAATCCCTACAGCTACTAGTGCAGGAGCTATTAGTGTTGCACCTAAGACGTATACTGCTGGTGTAGGCATTCCCATGCCCAATACTAATGCTATGGCCATTGATAATAGTAGGAGGAGAAATAAGTTACCACCAGTTATTGCAACAAGTGATTTGCTCATTGTAACTGCAAGACCCGTATAAGCTAATACACCCGCTATTATACCAGCCATAGCACATGCTAATGCAACACCTATTATCCCTTTAAATGTCCTAGATAATGCTTTTAAAGTTATTGTAGTCATTTCTTTAGCTCCCTTCATAATAATTCCAATGAGTAAAGTTATTATGATAGCAATAGAGCCGAGCAATATAAGTGTAGCATATATGTCGAGTCCTTGCCAAGTAAACATATAGCCAAATAAAAATATCACTAGTATAAATATCAGCGAATATATTCTACTAAGATTTCTACGTGTAAACCATTCTAGGAATAGGGCCGATAATATTGCTGCAATAGCTGCTTGTTCAACATCGAATCCCTGGGCTAATACTGCTACAAGTACTGCAATAGGTAGTAAATAATAGAACTTTAATAATAAGGGTCTTAATGGAGGGATCTGGTCTTTAGGCAGTCCAAATAATCCTTGTTTCGAAGCCTCTTGATCCACGAATATATATAGTACACTATAATACAATAAAGCGGGAATTATTGATGCAATAACTATATCCCAATACCTTAAGCCAAGAAATAATGGCATGATAAATGCTGCAGAACCTAGAACTGGAGGCATTATCTGCCCTCCTGTTGAAGCACTAGCTTCAATAGCAGCTGCAACTTCAGGCTTATAACCAAACTTTTTCATTAAAGGAATAGTGAATGAGCCTGTTGTAACAACATTGCCAGTTGCTGATCCACTCATCATACCCATTAACGAGCTTGCTACAACAGCTACTTTAGCAGGACCACCTTTTCTTGAACCTGCGACCGAGAAAGCTAGACTATTTATGTATTCTCCAACACCAAGCTCGGATATTAGATTACCGAAGAACATGAATATAAAGATCATGAAGGTAGCTACATGGAATGGAGTAGAAAATATACCTACATTATATAAGTATATTCTTGCAACAAGTTCATCCAATCTAAAACCAGCGTCATAAGCACCATATATTACAAATACTAGTGTTAGAAGAGCTATAGCTAGACCTATAGATCTTCTTCCCGCCTCTATAATGAGTATTATTGCTATTAATCCAAATAACATATCTAATGGTGTAACAATCCCCATCCTCTGCATTAGCTGTGGATACATTATAAATATATATAGACCGCTAGATGCTCCGATAATTCCTAAAAGCCAGTCATACCATTTAGGTCCATCCTTCCTAAGTGGATACACGACAAATGCTAGGAGCATTAAGCCTGTTAAGAACATTCCCATGTGTTGATATTGTGTAATAATTAAATAACTAGGTATTGATAGATTAAATATGTTTCTAATGATCATAATAAATGTTATATAGAATCCATATGCAAATAGTATCATGTATAAAGCAAATCCCGAGGCGATATAGTCTATAACCTTCTTAACATTAACCATAATAAATCCCTCATAAACTTTAGTAATTATGTTTAAAAAATTATGGAGGTTTTAAATTCTCAGGAACTTGAACACCTACTTCCTGCCAATACTTATATGCGCCTGGATGTAGAGGTATAGATATACCTCCTAACGGGTTCTCTCTATCAACAGTAGATAGGAATGAAGCAGCCTGAACAACTTCATCAAAATGCTCCCAATAAGTCTTTATAAATCTATATACTAGATCTTCAGGTACATCTGCATTAGTAATAATAATCGATGGATTAGCTACAACTTTAACATCTTCATCCATACCATTATATGTTCCAGCCTTAACAACATACCCCATGAAGTATGGATACTTACTAACTAATTTTTCAGCTAAATCATCCGGTATTTCAACTAATCTTATTGGAGTTGATGTAGAGATTTCATATAGATTAGGGTTACCGGCTACAGTATGGTGTATAGCTGCATCAACTGTACCCACTTTGAGCATGTTCCATGACTCTGGATCACCTACATTTACCTTTACAACTTTATCCCAAATACCTGCTTCCTTAAGAAGTACTTCGGCTGCAACAGCATCACCGCTTCCAGCTTCTCCAATAGCTATTCTCTTACCCTCTAGATCATATATTGTCTTTATATCAGAATCTGCTTTCACAATGAAGCTTATAACCAATGGATGAGCAGGTCCAACGGCTCTTAAGTCAGGATAGGATTCGCCTTCAAAAGGCCCTGTACTAGTATATGCAAAGTATGCAACCATTGATGTTGATAATGAAATTGGGTATTCCCCAGAACCAACGGATCTACAGTTAGATGCTGATCCCCCTCCAGGAATGGCTACAGCCACAATATCAGGATTATATTTAGATACAACACTAGCTATAGCCGTTAATGCAGGATAATAGGTTCCCGTAGGTGAGCCCGATGGCATTTTAATATAATATCCAGCTTGAGTAGGAGATGTTGTAGTCCCAGTTTCAGTAGGAGCCTTAGGTTGGGTCAAATAAATTGCTACAACAGCTACTATTATTAGAATAACAATTATAACAGATAGTGCTACAAGCGTTTTTTTCTCCAATAATAACACCTCTGTTCCACTACTTTTTATTGTAAATACAAAAGTTATAAGTTTTACGAATATTTTAATCTTTTAAGGATCGTTAAAACCTATTGATGTAGATTAACGATACTTGAAAAATAGATCATTTATGATCATGGGAACGTATAAATTCCCTTATACTATTATGGTCTAATTTTGCATATCTCTCTAAACTTCCTATATCGTACCAAGCCCCTCTATATATGTATGCTTTTACCTTCATACCTTCCTTTATCATCCATGGCACGAGTTCCCCCATGATGTCAAAGCATTTGCCCAATACCTCTTCTACATTATCTAATATCCTTGGCTTCAGCATTAGGATTCCTATGGTTGCGTGTATGTCTATCCACGGCTTTTCCTTAAGCTCAATAATGTCACCACTTTCATTAACCCTAGCTACACCAACTGGTACCTGGTACTTATCAGCTACTACGATCGTAGCATCTGCATTCCATCCATAATGTTTATCTAGTAAATCATTTACATCTAGAGGTGCAAGTATATCTCCATACCATATTAATAGATCGTTTCTACCGAGAAGCCCTTGCCTCCAAGCATTTAATAATGCTCCACCAGTATTCTTGTACTCCTCAGTATCAATACTATACTTTATCCGAACACCCCACTTAGATCCATTATTAAAATAGTTAGATACTTGCCTCCATCTGTATCCGACAAGTAATACAATATCTCTTATACCATAATTTGATAACCACTTTATAATATATTCAAGAAGAGGCTTTTCCTCAGGACCAATGGGAATCAATGGCTTTGGTATAATCTCTGTATATGGCCTAAACCTCTTACCCTTACCACCAGCAAGTATTGCTGCAGTAACATTCTGCATCTAACACTCCACCTAATATAACGTCTAAGGCATATTGAAGAAAAAAGATTATCGCTAATATGAAGGATAAACTGCTAACTTATAATATAGTATTCTATGTAAGTAAATGATATATTAAAGATCAATAAATTATTTCAAAGAAGTAGGAAATCTTTCAAAATATTATTATGTTAATCTTGGTCAAGGACCAAGAAATATAGCATAAATATTATTTAATAATACATGAGTAGATTTATTATGGAGTATCATGGAGATAG
>CAZVWZ010000027.1:0-13291 GCA_964631195.1 uncultured Desulfurococcaceae archaeon | reverse complement strand
CACTAAAACCAGCAACACCACCGATCGCAAACCCGTAGCCTTGGTGACCGTCAGGCATTACATAACTAGCTTTTACAATACCATTAAGGCATGCAACATTGGCTGCTTGTACGAGTGTTAAATCGGATCTCATTTTTTCAAGTAAATACTCATCTGCAAAGACAATAGCATCTACCTTCATACAAGGTTTTGTATCTTTAGGTATTCTCCATTCATACTTACTTATTTTTTCAAGCCTTATAGTATGTCTCATATAATCACCCTAGTAAACCATAAACTTCAACTACTTATTTAAATAAGTCCTAGGGAGCTATTATACTTACTATCTAGACTATGCAATTCTAAACAATAGAAAGTAAAGTTTGTCTTCACTTACTATGTTTCTCAAGCCATAATCTAATAGCTTCCTCAACAGCCTTAGATAAGGCTCCCTTCTTAAAACCATGGATCTTGGCCACCATATTTCTAAACGCCTTTTCAACCTCATCATCTATTACAACAAGTAATCTCCCCACCTCTTACACCAAATATTTATATACATATATACATATATAAAGTTATTGATAATTATGAGGATGTATCCCATACATCAATATAAAGACTATGACCAACTACATGATTATCTAAAAGAATTAGAATTATTAATTAATACTCCAAGGTATTTGAATCCTCTCCTTCTAACGAAAAGTATATTTAAATTAGCTAGTAGAAACTATACATATAATACATATATTCGATTATACAATTATACCTTATTCTTATTAGATAGGAAGTTGTCAAAAGCTACTAATATGTATCTTCAACGAAAAGTAAAATCCTTAATAGCTCACCTACTATATCTACAGGGGGTAATTGATAAAGACACTTGTACGAGATCTCATCAAATTTAGGTATAAAATATGAAAGAATAAGGCACTACATTAAAAGAATAATTCCTATATGTGATCGATTCATTTTAGAGGATATTTCTAGAAACTATGGACGATTATTTTATCTAACTAGCATAGGATCACTTATCTCACATGCTGTTTCGTCAGCAATAACAGAGCATTATTTGACGAATAAGTATAATCTAAGAGGCTATGGAGGAATATTAATAGGCTTACTAACAGGCTTTATCATAGGTGATGGAGGAGTAAATGTAAAACGGTATAGAATAGGTTATGGTTTTAGGAATTACATCTATGATTATAAAGGTGTTATTGAACCAATTCTATCAATACTTAAGGAAGCTAAAGTGATAAACTATAAAGTATACAAAATGGGAACTTACATTATTTATTCAAGGATCTTTAAAGTATGGCTTCATAACCACATAATATATAAAAACCTAAGAATTAGGGAGAAGATAGGATTTATATTAGGTCTTCTTTTAAGTGACAGATATATCTATAAACAAAATAAATATGCAATATTCTATCAAGCACTTAGTTTAAGAAAAAGGTCTTAGAACCCACGATCATTGATTTAATCGAAATTATTAGGTTAATAATAAAAGGTCTCGGAGGAAGAACATTGTTATCTATTAAAAGAAAATACGTCAGAAATCCTATTACCAAGGCTATAGAAGAAGTTTGTATCTATAAGTTAAACATAATTTTTCCTAGAACAGTAATTAATACAATCAATGAACTGCTGTATCAACTAGCTAGAATAAGATAGTTAGCTATAACCATTAAACTTAATTAGAAATAAATTCAGACGATATAGGAATACTTAAACATTCTATTAAATCATGCATTAATGAATTCTGGAATACAATATTAAATGTATTAAGGAATATTATTCGATCAAATACATATATAAGAGATGTGGGGAAAGGAAAATGATCATTGGAATTATAGGTACTGGTTTAATGGGTTCAAGTCTGACAAAATGTCTCGTAAATCGTGGTTATAATGTTATAGTCTACAATAGGAGTTGTTGGAAGGCTGAGAAACTAAGAGAACAATTAGGTGTTAAAGTAGCCGATAATCCTAAGGAACTGCTTGATCGGACTAAGGTAGCTATAGCATTCATTTCAGGCGATAATGCATTATGTGATGTTGTTTTTGGAGACAACGGAGTATCTATGGCTAGTAAAGGATCTATCTTTATCAATGCCAGTACTGTTACTCCCATGGCTAGTCTTAGAGTCTACAAGCATCTTAAAAGACATAATATATTTTATCTAGAGGCCCCAGTCTATGGCAGTACTAGTGAAGCCATAGAGTGTAGGCTTTTATCAATAGTTGCTGGCAAGGAAGATGTTTATAAAGAAGTACATGATCTATTAAAAGATTATAGTTCTAAAATATACTATGTCGGCGAAATACCTAGAGCCTCTGTTATTAAGTTAGCGTTAAACAATATAGGCCTTGCATTACCTGCATTGTTAGCTGAAAGTTTATTATTACTTAAAGCATGGAATGTTGACCCTGAAGTATTCCATGAAATAGCTGGTAATCTTTGGTTTAAAAAATCTATTGAGCGATATTGGAATAGGATTGTAGTAGAGAAGTCACCACAGTTTAAGGTTTGGATGGCAGGTAAGGATTATTGGTATATAGCTCAATCACTTAAGGCAAAGAGATTACCTTCGAACTTATGTGAGACATTATCTTCAATGTATATGCAGGCTGCAGTAAACGGTTTTATGGATAAGGATTATCCGCTTATAGCAAAATACTATATGACGTTGATCAAGAATATAAGATGAACTTATAAATCATGGTTTAGTTAAGAATTCTATAACTTTATTTTTATCCACAATTATTTGTTTACCAGTTAGCAAATTTTTAATTGTAACTTTATTTTCCATAATCTCTTTACTGCCTATGATCACTGCATATGTATAATCCTTTTTTGAGGCATATGATAATAGCTTTGCTGGCTTGCCTTTATGTAAAGATGCTGTTATTCCGTGGTTATGAAGTGTTTTAACAATGTTATAACTGTATTTATAACCTTCAAGGTCATCCTTCATGAGGACGACTATTACTCTATGACCACTACTTCTTGGTCTAACTAGTTTGTCTTTATTAACAATAAGCATGATTCTATCAAGTCCTAAGGCTACACCAGTCATATATTCCGGTGATCCTCCATAAACAATTGTTAAGTTATCATATCGTCCTCCACCACCAATACTTATATCAAGTCCTTGAGCCTTAACTTCATAGATCAACCCAGTATAATATGCTAATCCGCGGACAAGCCTGGATTCATATTTTACATTTAAACCTAATTCTTTAGAATATTCTATAAATCTTATAGTATTATATACGTGATCTAGAGCAATATTGTATCTAGTATCCAATAGGTCCCTATATTTATCAACATAATTTATTAAATCATCAAGATTCACGCCTACTATATCGGTTACTATAGTAGCGACTTTAAAACCATATTTTTTACTAAGGAAATCTCTAGCTTCATTAATTAAATCCTTGTCTACGAGATGCAATACATGGTCTTGATCTTCTTGGGAAATATTTAAAGATTCCATAAAAACTCTATAAATACCTACATTACCTACGGTAAACCAGTGATCGACACCTATTTCTTCAAGGTACTCATTTATAGTTAGTATGACACGGAGATCACTATTTAGCTTATCCCTTTCACCAATAACCTCAAGACCAAGTTGCCAGAACTCACGATAACGTCCACGTTGAGGCTCTTCGTAGCGAAAACATTGTGATACATAGTATAACATTATAGGCTTAGGCTCACCAACAAGATTACGAAGATAAGCACGCACAATACTAGCTGTAACTTCAGGTCTTAAAGCTATGAGACGGCCAGCCTTATCCTTAAAAACATACATAGACCTAATAATTTCTTCACCGGACTTACGAGAGAATAGCTCAAAGAACTCTATAGTAGGCGTAATAATAGGCTTGAAACCATTAAGTCGAGCTATTCTCTTAAAATTATCAACTAAGTATTCAAAAACCTCGGCATCCAATCCTATTAGGTCTCTTGTTCCTCTAGGAGTTCGTATAAATTTTGGCATAGCTAATCCCTCCTAAGATCGACAACATTTAATTCATAATACGTAAGATCTCCCTGCAAAGACACTATAGCAGCTATAAATATAAGCCCATTTCTTTGTGCTTGTCTTACAAGATCAAGTAAATGAGAGGCACTAACCAGCTGCTTTTCCTCTAGAACAACAAGTAGTCTTAGAGTATTATCTTTGTGCTTTACAAGAAATTTGCCATCTTCAAGAACGCGGACTCTCCTACCCCTACTACGTAGATCATTATACACTAATAATCTAGGCCAAAACATTTTCTGAAAACAACTATAATAATCATTCATAAGCTTAGATAAATCATCATAGATATTATTATTTATACGTATACAGACTTGATTCTTCAATAATAGATACGCAAGTTCCTCAGTAGACAATATAAGCTTATCATTGTCTCTGCGACCAAACCATCGTCTATCAAGAGCATCGGTTAAGACTTTATCTTTACATATACCTACACATTTATTAGGATCAAATTCTATGATCTTGGTACAATTTTGTAACACTATGGTACACCTACTATGCTAGTTATCAAGCTAATAATATTATAAGGATTAATATAAGATAAGTTGAAATCCAGGATGAGATCCGTAAATCCTTATTTCCTACTTGAAACCAATTGTTTTTCCGAAGGGAGGTGGTTTTGTTTGAGTTATAAGTATCCTCTAAAGGTTAGAGCTGTATGGTGGCGTAACGAGAAGGTTTGCTGGATTGATACTCGCCTCTTACCATTTGAGGAGAGGATATATTGCACAGATGATCCATGGAGACTGGCTATAGCTATAAAGGGTATGGAGATACGTGGTGCACCAGCTATTGGTGTAGCTGTAGCACTTGGTGTAGCAGCTTATGCACTTACATTAACCGATGAAAACTATAGTTTATTCAAAAAGAAAATATTTGAAGCTATAGATGTTTTATGGAAAACTAGACCTACTGCTCATAATCTTTTCTGGGCTCTTGAAAGGATGAAGAAAGTTCTTGATCAAACAAATGATGTGCTTGAGGCTAGGCAATTACTTAGGAGTGAAGCCCTTTCTATTATGGATGAGGATCTAAGGGCCAACATCGCTATCGGTGAACACGGTTTAGAGATCATTAATGATGGAGATACTATAATGACACATTGTAATGCTGGTGCATTAGCTACTGCAGGCTATGGCACTGTAGGCGCTGTAATAAGAATTGCATGGTATAGTGGTAAAAAGATCAAGGTAATAACCACTGAGACAAGACCTGTGCTACAAGGTGCTAGATTAAATACATGGGAGTATACTAGAGAGGGTATACCAGTAACGCTCATAACAGATAATATGGCTGGCTACGTTATAAGGAAGGGATTAGTTAATAAGATAGTTGTTGGAGCAGATAGGATCACTAGAGAAGGCTATGTAATCAATAAAATAGGCACCTATATGATAGCATTAGCTGCTAAGAGAAACAATATACCATTCTATGTAGCAGCACCAACAAGTACTATAGATCTAGAATCAAGCATTAATGATGTAGTCATTGAGGAGAGAGAACCTGACGAAGTTAGGAAAATTATGGGTAAGTACCTAATCACCTTACCAAATATACCTGTTCTTAACTATGCATTCGATATAACAGATCCCGATCTTGTTGCAGGAATTATTACAGAAAAAGGAATAGTATATCCACCATATGAAGAAAGCTTAAAGAAGATCTTTCAAAAATGAAAATCATTATCTCTAGAAAAATACTCCATGTTAATGAATGGTAGTGGGCCCGCGGGGATTTGAACCCCGGGTCACGGGGAGTTCCGCCCAGTTCAGCGGCGTGGGTCCCGAGTCGGGCACTCTAGAGAGTGTACCCCGCATCCTAGTCCAGGCTAGACGACGGGCCCTTACTCCTATATTTTATGGTAGTCTCTATTCTCAGGTTATATGTCTTTATAGCTGTTATTATAAATTATATATTCTGAGAGCATTCTCAGTTTGGGGGTGTTGTTTAGTGGATATAGAAACCATTAAAGAAAAAACAAGTATTAAAGCCTTTAACGACTTATTACCATTAATTAAGAAGTCTAATGTCATAGGCTTGGGCACAGGGTCAACAATTAAATACTTTATTCAAGAACTCCTTAGAGAAAAAGTTTATCAAGAAAAAATATTGGTAGTTTCCTCTATTGATACATTGCTATTCATTAAAAAGTATGAACCAACTATTATGGTAGCTGATATATCTAGTATTGATAAGGTAGATATATATGTTGATGGTGCTGACGAGGTTTCAAAAAATCTCGACTTAGTAAAAGGAAGGGGCGCAGCTTTTCTGAGAGAAAAGATGATCGCTCTAAGAGCAAAATATAAAGTTTATTTAATTGATTACACCAAATATAATGGGGAGAATTATCTCTTCAAAAAACCAGTACCAGTAGAAGTAACAGTTCATTCATTACCTTGGATACTTAATAAACTACGCCTTAATGATCTATTTAGACCTATTATTAGAATGGGTACTGCAAAGGACGGACCCATAATAAGCGATAATGGTAATATAATAATAGACCTGTATCCATTAAAACCCATTGAGAGACCTAATGAAGTTGATAGAACACTTAGATCAATTAATGGAGTTATAGAAACAGGTATATTTCCAAGAGATCTTGTTGATAGAGTATATATCGGATATGAAGATAAAATACTTGTGTTAAAGGGTACTAAATAATGGATTACCGAGTAGTTAAGGAATATATAAACGAACTTAGTCTAAAACAATTAGAGTCTATGAAGAGAATAGTTTCTCCAGTAACATTGAGGAAGTTTATAAAAACAATTATAAACGAAGAGAAAAGCAGATATGAAGCACCTATATGGTTCTATATAGGTACTAAGAATGATCACATAATAGTTCCTAGATTATATTGTTCATGTAAATACTTCGTCATAAGAGTTATGAGTGAGAAACAAAGTCTTGGATGTATACATATCGTTGGCCAAAAACTTGCTGAAGAAAAGGGATTATATAGAGTTGTAGAAATGACTCATAAAGAGTATCTTGAAGCTATTTACGAGGTAATAAAATATGGTAGATCACGTATTATACGTAAAATATTATACTCCAGTAAAACTAGAAAGAATCATAGTAAATCGATGTAGGTGATCTATATGGGTAGGAGGAGAAAGAAGTATAAGAAGGTCATTAGGAAAGTACGTAGAATACCTAGTGTATTCCAATGTCCAAACTGTGGATCTAGAAGTCTAACTATAGAATTTAATAAAGGATTTGATGAAGAAGGTAGAAAAATAGCAGTTATTAGATGTGGTACTTGTGGATTAAGAGCAGAAATGCATGTACCAGAGATCTATGAGACTGTTGACGTGTATGGTAAGTTTATAGATAGATTTACAGAAGGTACTATTGAAATCACGTTTGTCAAGAAGGTAGAAGAGGAAGTTCCAGAGTTTACTGGGGAGATATAGTGAGCATTCATAAATATATAGTTAACAGAATATCCTCTGGTGAAAAACTACATTTTACATTAATAGACCCTGATAAACCACTAGACGATATTGATAGAATATCCTCTGAGATGGCCAGTGCAGGTACAGACGCGTTCCTAATAGGTGGGAGCTTAGGCGTTACCTCCGAGGAAGCTTCAAAAATAGCTAAAGCTTTAAAGAAGCTTGGATTACCAATAATTGTTTTTCCCGGGAATATTAATTGTCTAACGCCAGAGGCTGATGCTGTTCTCTTCATGATCCTCCTTAATAGTCTAGATCCATATTATCTAATGGGCGCCCAATTAGCTGGTGCACCAATAGTAAGAAAATATGGTTTGGAACCTCTTCCAACAGGTTACTTAGTAGTTTATGGTTCGACAGCTGTAGCCCATGTTGGAAGAGTAATTCCTATACCAGAAAATAAGCCTGAGATCGCCGGAGCCTATGCACTTGCTGCTGAAATGCTTGGACTAAAATACTTGTATATAGAAGGTGGTAGCGGTGCACCAAAACCCGTGCCTCCAAGCTTCATAGCAGTTGCTAGGAAAGTCTCTAAGAAACTAATAATTATAGCAGGCGGTGGTGTTAGAGAACCAAGTATAGCTAGGGAGATAGCTATAGCAGGCGCGGATATACTTGTTACAGGAACCATCGTTGAAAGAGATCCTTATAAAGCCAAGGAAGTCATAAAATCATTCAAGTCCGTACATATTTCTTCTTAAAAGCATTGTCTAGATCCACTCCAACTAAATTAGCTATACTTAATAACCAAGCAAATACATCAGCAAGCTCCTCATTTAAAGCTTTATAGTCACTCTTAAGCAATGCTTCAGCGAGTTCTCCAACTTCCTCAACAAACCATGTGAATGTAGAGAATAATCCACGGCTCTTATCACGTTCATAGTATGTTTTTCTAATAATCTCTTGAGCCTCTCTTATATCCATATAAATCACCACCTACACTCTTTATCAAAACAATTAGTCTAACTATAAGGATTACTATCAAGAATAATTTAAACAAAGGATTTTTAAGCGGGATAAAGTAGATTGTTATGCTGATAGAGGGTGTAAGTAATGCCTAAGTCTAGGAGAAGTAAGAAGAAAAAGGAAGCACCCGGACCATTTACTGCTGCTGGTCTTGTAAGATTCTATGAGGAAGCTGATGTAGGTATTAAGATGAAGCCTTATATAATCATAATATTTGCTGTAGCTCTCACCATAACAGTTATTGTATTACAGAAGATTCCATTACCTACAACATAGGTTTAAAAAGTATTTGAATAAAAACTATATATGCTTCTTAATCCATTCCCACATATCATCAACATATTTCTCAATAACTTTTATATCCTCATCACGTATTCCCTTAAATCTACCTTGAAGCTTTAGGTACTCCTCTATGGACTTTCTCTTACTCTTATCAAGATAGGGTCTACTAGGGCCTGATAAGTGTATTCTTCCATCATAGTATTCATAGAGAGCTACAAGCCCTGTCTCAACAGCTAGTTTTGCAATCTTAACAGTATGTGCTGGATCAAATCTCCACCCTGTAGGACATGGGGCATGTAGATATATGAATTTAAAGCCTCTAATGCGAGCTGCTTTCTTAAGCTTTGCATAGAAGTCATGGGGATACCCTATGCTAGCGGTAGCTACATAGGGTACTCCATGAGCAATCATTATTCTAGCAACGTCTTTCTTAGGCTCAAGCTTGCCGAGCGGAGTAGTAGTAGTCCATGCACCAGGCGGAGTCGCGCTAGATCTCTGGATACCGGTGTTCATATATGCCTCATTATCGTACATTATATAGATAAAATCATTATTACGCTCGGCAGCACCACTTAGACTAGCCATACCTATATCTGCAGTACCTCCATCACCAGCCCATGCAATAACCTGTACATCCTTTATCCCTCTCTTTTGCAGTCCCTCAGCTATACCACTTGCAACAGCCGCTGCACTTGCGAATGCAACATGGACTATACTTCCATTAAATGCATTTCCGGGCCATGCTCCAACAACAACACTAGTACAACAAGCAGGTATAACGAGTATTACCTTATTACCAAATGCTGCACCCACAACCTTCAATCCAATAGTTATTGGACAACCGTGGCAAGCCGCATGACCTGGTAATACGGTATTTCTCATATCACGTGGTAGAGGTGGAATGGGTCTAGCCATATATGTTCACCTCCGATGATGCCATGTAAATACAGGTGGTTCGACACCCTTCTCAAGATCATCTATTGTCGCCTTAACTAATTCATAGAAGTCTTTATGAGTCACATTAACTCCTCCAATGCCAGCAACAATATTTCTCATATAAGGTAGTTTACGTGTATACTTGGTTAAATTAGCAGCAACATCTAGATATAACGGACCTAGACTTCCAAAGCTTATTGCACGGTCAAATACTATGACGCCTTTTGAACCATTGAGTATCTCATACATCTCCTTGTCAGGAAATGGACGTATGAATCTCATACGTATAAGGCCTACCGGATAACCTTCTTCACGAAGAATATCTATAGCCTCCATTAGATCACCGCTCCAAGCACCCATTGATATAACGTGATACTTAGCATTTTCACAGTGATATCTATGTATAAGGCCTCCATATCTCCTACCAAAAGCTTTCCCATAACTCTCATCAACTTCTCTGATAACCTTCTTAGCCTCCTCCATGCCTCGTTGAAGATCCATAAAGAATTCTTCACTATCTTCAGGCCATGCAAGATTGCCTAATGCTAATGGCTCACTACCATCGATCACGTATCCCTGTCTCCTAGGTCCAAGCCATTTATCAAGTTCCTCTTGCTCTGGTGTATCAACAGGCATTGTGGTATGACTTAATGTGAATGCATCTAAACCAATAAGCACTGGGAGATACACTCTTGGATCCTCACTAATCTTAAATGCTTGTACAGTCATATCAAAAACCTCTTGATTATCCATAGCAAAACCAAGTATCCATCCAGTATCACGTTGTCCAAAGAAGTCCTCGTAACTAGACCATATATTCCATGGAGTACCTATAGTTCTAGTGACAATAGCCATTACAACAGGTATTCTTGCACGGGAAACCCAGTGCACCCATTCATGCATATAGAGTAGTCCATGGCTACTTGTTGCAGTAAATGCCCTAGCACCAGCTACTGCAGCACCAAATGCCGCTGCCAATGCTGAATGTTCGGATTCAACTCTGATCATTATAGCGTCTAGCTCGCCCTTATCAATATACTCTGCTAGTTTTTCAACAATACCCGTTTGTGGAGTAATAGGATATGCGGCAACAATCTCTACACGAGCCATCTTAGCAGCAAGTGCAACAGTATAGTTTCCAGTAAGAACAACCTTAGGCATATCTATCAAGCCTCCTTAACCATTGTAATAGCTTTTACAGGACAAACTTCTGCACAAATACCACAGCCCTTACAATACTCATAATCAATAGTAGCGCCCTTCTTCGGATCAACCATGATCGTGTTATCCGGACAATAGATCTCACATTGAAAACATTTAACACATTTACTATTATCTACAACAGGTTTAATCCATCTCCAAGAACCAGTCTTACCAGCTACACCAACCTTAGGCTTGGCTATGGGAACCTTGTATTGAATATGTATGATCTCGACCAATTAAGATCACCTCTTAGAAACATATTCACCTATACATTTCGTCTCATTATAAGCATCATAAACGGCCTTAGCATTAACCTCCCCAATTTTACCGCCAAAATACTCCTTAACGGCTGTAGCCATGTTATCAACCTTGATTAGGCCAAGGGCTTTAGAGAGAGCACCAAGCATACTAGTATTGACAACAGGCCATCCAGCAACAACAAGCTTATTACGTAAAGCAATATCAGTAGCATCAACGATATAGATCTTGGCCTTACCAGTCAATTTGAACTTATCTGGTGTAACAAGATCCTCTGATGGTGTATTAGCAACAATAATTCCATTATCTCTTACAATAGCTGTCCGAGTATATTCTATCTTGATCAAGCCAGGATCTAGTACAACTAATACATCGGCATCACTAAACATGCCATGTCTCAGTATAGGTTTGTCACTAATACGTGCAAAACTACGTACAGGTGCACCTCTACGTTCAGCTCCAAAGAACGGAAATCCTTGGCCATGTAATCCCTCTTTTAAAGCAGCAGCAACTAATATATTTGCCGCCGTTACTCCTCCTTGTCCACCACGTCCAAAGAATAGTATTTCTATAAGCAATATACACACCCATATCCTACCTACAAGTAACTATGATATATAGATGCCCACAGAGGCATTAAACTATTATCCTCTAGTAAAAGAGGTGTAAAAATAACACTATCATATATTATAATATGTAGATATGGTATGGCTGATTTGGCCAAAAATATTCATAGAGAAGCCATTGAAATTATTTCTTAATAAACATGTGTATTGGTTCTCCAAGAATGTATTCTGCAAAATCACGTACAGCTTCAGAGATTGTTACGTGTGGATATGGAGTATACGCTGTCTCATCAACAGTTATTTTACCAAGATATATTGGTAGAAACGATGATATTACCTCAGAAGCATTTGGTGCAACAATATGTAATCCATAAAACTCGTAATCCTCACCGATCAATGCTTTAACAAAGCCATACCTGCTATCCTTAATACGTACAGCTGATAAGAATGATAATGGTATTTTATACCTTTTATACCTAATACCCTTGGCGCGGAGTTGTTCTTCAGAATACCCTATAGAGCCTATTTCGAGGCCAGAGAATACGACTAATGGTATTTTCTCAGGCTCTAATTTATCAACATCCTTGCCCATTATAGAATCTGCTACAAGTATACTCTCAATAATAGCCTTCTGAGCAAGCAATGGAGGCCCTACTACATCACCTGAAGCATATATTCTTGGATTACTTGTCCTATAGCCATCGTATAGCCTAATGTATCCATAACCATTAATCTCTACATTAGCGTTCTCTAAACCAACTCCCTTAGTCCGAGGAATTCTACCTATAGAGACAAGTACTTTATCTACAGTAAACCTACTACCATTAGACAGTATTATCTCGAGGCCTCCATCACTAGATCTATTTATTGATGTAGCCAGGGTATTCTTAAATACCTTGACACCCTTAATAATCAGAAATCTCTCAATTGCTCTACCAATGTCACTATCCATCATTGGGAGAAGCCTTTTCAAAGCTTCAACAAGATATACGTCGATACCTATGGATGAGAATATATAAGCTAGTTCAACACCAATGGCTCCGCCTCCTATAATCGCTATTGATGAAGGCATTTCCTCTAGGTAAAATATTTCTCTATTAGATACTATGTCACTGCCATCAAACCCTACATTAGGTAATGGCTTTGGATCAGTACCTAGTGCTAGGACTATATTTTCAGCCTTTAACTCTTCTCCATTAGATAACTTTATGATGCCCTCAGCACTAGACAGCCTTGCCCAATCATTGATCACGTCAACACCATATTTCTCAAGAAGATACGCTATACCATCTCTAGTACCAGATACTATACTCTCAACCCACTCTCTTAAAACATTCCAACTGACACCAATAGATCTGCCTATAACGCTTGTTAATGAATCTAGGGAATGAGCTATCCTATATAATGCTTTAGAGGGAATACAGCCATAGTTGGTACATTCTCCACCAAGTAAGTGTTCTTCAATAAGTGCAACTTTATACCCATGTTGTATAAGTTTTATAGCTGCCGGATAACCGCCTACACCACCACCTACAATGATCACATCATAATTCTTAGAAACCACACGTACCCCC
>CAZVWZ010000026.1:4262-13535 GCA_964631195.1 uncultured Desulfurococcaceae archaeon | reverse complement strand
ATGCATTATATATTGCTTCTAGTAAACGGTAATTACTTGATTCAAGAACTATCTTAAGCCTTCCCTCCAATGACTTTTACCCTCCTCACACCTATAATCGGCCCTACAATAGATCCAAGTCTGTTCTTGAATGATATTGTTGTATAACCTTTCTTCTCACTCACGACTATCCATAGATCTGGTTTAATAAGATCTAATTTTGTTTCAAAGATCTTGAGAAATAAATCAGCTAATTCAAAACATGTATCAGATACACACTCTGTAGAATCAACGCCTATACTTTCAATATTATAGGCTTTTGAACTAATAGAGAGCTCTCTTGAAAGCTTAACGCCCTTTATAATAATAGATGCTATGTGGCTCATGATACTTGCTCTGACTAGCGATAACTTTACACGATATATACGTATTAAACTCGGATTTCCCTTTCTCTCACCAACCACAAATACATATTTAGCATCATATCTCCTAGCCTCTAAAGCTAATTGTAGAAGCGTCTTTTTCCCCCTGTGAATCCTAATTATGCCAGGAAGGCAACCAGCTAAATCCTTTATAAAACTCCTTGTCCTATAACTTGGGTTATGAGAGGTTGTCAAAAGAACTATATATTTCATCTCAAATAAATCTCCAAAAAGAACATTTACTTTTTATTCCTCTCTAACAATTATCTTAGGAAAGTACTTACTAAGCTCTGTCCTTGGCACATATGCTCCTCCAGCCCATTTAGCACCACATTTACGGCATGCCCATATACCTGTACTAATCCTATATACAGTGCCTTTTGCTGCACAAAATGGACACATGTGCTTCGCATATCTTCTACGCAGTATATCACGTATTTTCTTCCTAAGAGTAGCACCATACCTCGGTCCATAACGACCAGCTATACCTACTACTCTAGTTCTTCTACCCATCTTTATCTATCCCCCATACACTAAACTATTGGTTTACTAGCTGTTTCAGGATTTTTTAATACTTTCTCTAGCAGTTCATGGAGTTCTTTGGCCTTCTTAAAGGCTAGATCAATCGCGTAGTCAAGCTCTGATCTTGTAAATCCGCTCATACCCATTTTCTGCATACCAACGATTCTACCAAGACTATCAAATCCTATTGTTAGTCTTGCATCAGCTATGAGTTCTTCATCAAGATTAGGATCTACAATTATGTAATCACCAATCTTAGCTAACGTAACTGTTACAACATTAAGGCTTAATGGTAATGATGTTTCTCTCACACTTCTATCAATAACTACATTATCGCCTTCAATACCAATTATCTTAGGCAACTTAGCCATATTAAGAGCTGCCATTGTAGCGAGAGCGCCTGCATCTACGACGTTTCCATCATGATCTATAAGATATATATCATTAAATACGATCCAGACTTTCCTTCCTGGTATAATGACTAGTTCATCTAATTTTACAGCTTTAGGCTCACGTAGACAGCGATCAATAACACGTGCAGCTTCAATAGCATTCTCATCAGGTGGTCCGGGTTCGAAGGATGGCGATGCAAGCGGCACATATTCTGCATGAACTTGTAATACTCCTTCAAATGGTCTATCGCGAAATGGTTCTCCAATCTCTGTCTTAATACCCGTCATTACCATTGTATCTCCTATTTTAACGAGGGCTGATCCCTCTGCCTTAGGTATTGGATTTAATTGTATAGTTATTGGCCTATAATCTTCTGGTGCTCTACCATCTATACGATTACCTTTTTTAAGTAATGATAATAGAGTATCACGTTTAAGCCTAGGCATTACAGGTTGAGATGTAGGTGTTAAAGACATTCATAATCACCTCCTACTCTTCTGGATACATAAGGTATTTCTTGGTTAAGGCCTCTTTCTGCAACCTATAGATCTCCATGATACCCTTCTTTGCAAGCTCTAAAGCCTCCCTGAACTCTTCACGTGTCAATACACCATTGAGCTGTAGGAGAACAATCTTGTCAAGTGACGGCATCATAGCAACAGGCATATCAGCTTCACCAAATTCATCCTCGACTTCATCAATATCAAGTACAAGCACTCCATCCACTTTACCAACAGCAACTGCAGCAACAAGATCTCTCATGGGAATACCAGCATCTGCTATAGCTAAAGATGCAGCAGTTAAACCTGTAGTACGTGTCCCACCATCAGCTTGTAGAACCTCGATAAATACATCAATTGTCGTTCTAGGAAAATATTCTGTAAAAATAGTTGCTTCTAAAGCCTCTCTAATAACCTTTGAAAGCTCTACTTCTCTGCGTGATGGGGCTGGACTCTTTCTTTCACTAGTTGAAAACGGTGCCATGTGATAACGACATCTAATCAATGCTCGATCGGGTAAGGTCAAGTGCTTTGGATGGATCTCCCTAGGTCCATAGACAGCGGCAATAACTTTTGTCTTACCAAATTGTACTAATGCTGATCCATCAGCATTCTTAAGTATACCTACTTCCATACGAATCGGTCTTAATTCATCGGGCCTACGCCCATCATGGCGTAGACCATCCTCCCTTATAAGTACAGGTTTTTCCATCATGCTATACCAAGCCTCCTTTTCTCTTCCTCTATGAATCTCTTAACACGTTCAGTTAAACCGGGTATGTGGGCCTCAGCCTCTATTTTCCTAATAGCCCTAACCAATATGTTCTCCAATTCCTCATTAGGGCACCTTATCCATATGCGCCCATTCTGCCCAACTATTATAGTGCACTTTGTTTGTTCTATAAGTATGTTTAGCATAGCTTTCCTCTTACCAATAATCCTTGGAACCCTGCTAGGCTTTACATCAATCACCTTACCTTCCGTTATCTTGCCTAAACCCTTACCCTTTATTGTAAGCAATGGATTCCTTGTTCTATCAAATACAATTATTTTGGCAATTATATAATCTCCGACATCAAGGTATTTCCTTAAATCATCAGTTATAGGATTAAATGATTCAAGTGCCTCATTAGCATTTAGTATAGCTTTATATGGACCCCTTATATCAACAATCCAATTGGTTATACCGACACTTGTAATTAATCCTATAACCACATCTCCTTCTTTAGGCACATTCATGCCTTCAAGCGGTATAATTGATACAACTCCATCATCTACGTTAGCTAGTCCAAGGATAGATGCATAGATGCTGTTACCAATCCGATATGTATAGTCCCCACCCTTAACATCTTCGCCTTCAGCAAGTAGGTCTCCTGGCCTAACTATTTGCCTATTAGCTACATATATCTTTGGCATACCCTATTACCTCACATGCAATATCTTTATAGATGCGGCTCCTCTTGTAAACTTATTGATCTTATTGATCACTTCATCCTGCATACCAGCAGGAATCTCAAGTTCTACTTGCAGAGCCCCACTACTTAACCAATTACTACGTTTAATCTTCCCTAATCCAGCAAGTTGCTTATAAATCCTACCAGCATACTGCGGGGGTATATTGACCAATAATATAGCACGTGCAATCTTAATTGGAATAATTCTAGATATTTTAGAGATGATCTCTCGTGCTTGAGACTCAACACTACGATATGGATCTATTGAAACACGAGCTTGCTCCATAGCAAGCTCTATTCTTTTAGGAGGAATTGGAAGCTTTGTCTTCGGATCAATTGCATTACGAGCTATGAAGTTTATGATCTGCTTTTTCTTAGCTTCAAGAATTGCTCTTCTTTGCTCTGCAGTAAGCTGTAATTCTCCTTTCCTAACAATTTCTATAGCTACTTTCGTAATATCATCTGTACCAAATACCTCTCGTAAACTTTCTGGAGACGCCTTTAAGCCTTTTCTAGCATCTTTATATACAATATCACCTATCAAAAGATCATCTATATTTACATCCTTACCCTCTTTAACCATTAGCGCTAGATCAGGATTAACCAAGATCTCAAACCTATGTCCACGAGCTTCATAACGCGCTATTACATACTTAGTAATTGGCATTATACTTCCCCTCAAAATTATTAATACAACTACGTATCTAAATATGGATACAACTATATTTAACACTATATCATATCTTCTAAGAGGAATTAGAGAACAATTATTTGTGATAAAATATTTAGCTTATAAGCTGGGCTATTTCCTCTATAGATAATATCTTAAACTTCTTCTCTTCAATATCTATATATCCTATTTCTAAATTCTCAGGCTTTACCTTCTCCTCTAAAGCAGCTGATAAAGCATTTACTCCAAGTAGAATTGTATCTTTCATTGATAAATCATACTTATAGTTCTTCTCTAGATACTCTGTAGCTGCTTGGCTACGTTCTCCAAGTGCTACTGCATAGTAACTCATATACCTACCACTAGGCTCGGTCATGAATAATTCTGGACCCTTAAAGTCAATGCCAACAAATATCATTGCAACACCAAATGGTCTGACACCAGCATGTTGCGTATATGCTTGTTTGACATCACATACCTGCTTAGCAAGGAATTCAAGCGGTATTAGTTCATCATATAGGAATCTATGCTGTATCGCAATAATTCTTGCATAGTCAATAAGTACTCTACCATCACCAGCTATACCGGCAAAAGTAACGCCTATATGTTCATCAACACGAAATATCTTCTGTACAGCAGTAACATCTATCAAAGGAGATATCTTCCTTTTCTCAACAACAAGTGCACCGCCAGCCTTTGTCTTAATACCGAGTGTCGTCCATCCTCTACGTACTGCTTCAAAGGCATACTCAACCTGGTAAATCCTACCATCAGGTGAGAAGATCGTTATCGCTCTATCGTATCCCATTGCAGGAGGACCAAAACTCATTACAACCACGCTCAATAAATACTGTTCAGAAATACATACCTTAAACACAGTTAATAAGGTTATTCCATAAAACCATAGATGTATAGATGATGAAGAGTCCGACCAAGGACCGGGCAAGGGATGAAGAAAATATTAGATACTGATCAGACGGTAGTCCCTTCCTCACCAATCAGATACCGGGCCACATCATCTAATTGTATTATTTCTAAAACCCGTTAAAGAAACTAATCCATGCTAGTCAAGTATGAATAACAAAGAGGGATAGTGCGGGGGGTGGGATTTGAACCCACGCAGGCCTACGCCAGCGGATCCCCCACCGACGGTTTATGGGGGTTGTCCGTCGGTCTTAAGTCCGCCCCCTTTGACCAGGCTCGGGCACCCCCGCACCTATAGTATTTTATGGATTTTGGCTTTCTTATAAGCTTTCTTTATAGGGATCATTAATCAGCTCGTCGCGAATTCTTCACCATTCATTCTGGAGCGGCCTCATCATCTATGTAGTTATTCTTGTTTGTTAGGTTTTTGTTTTTATCGTGTACATGATCTTTTTAGCTTTCTTTATTGTACCTGTGGTCTTTATAGGTATTATTAATAGTTGTTTTTCATTTATGTTTCTAATTATTGACAATGCCGCTAATACATAGTCCTTCATTACATGACTTGTTCTTAGTACTCCTCTCTTAAGCTTTGGATCATAGAATACAAGTTGGGGATCTGCTTTTGCAAGTGATATCATCCCATATAGTAATGCTAGTTTCCTTCTTATAGCCTTCTCAAGTTCTCTTTTATCAAAATCATGTTCAGACACTATTGAGAAAACTATGTATCTTCTCCTAATCTTCTTAATCTTAGTCAAAGCCTCCTCTACATCCTTCTTAATAATAAGATCTAGTTGTGATCTTATTCTCTTAATCAATGAATACATCAAAAGAACAATAAGTATCGATACGATAGAGATGGTAAGTGCAATGTATACAAGTATCTCCTGGACCATATAATCACCTTACACCATTTTTAGTAAGAATCTCTAATGGTATAGATGAAAGCCCATATACTATACTGGCTTTAGGTACTTCTACTAGAGTAGACAGTAGTGCTGATATACCCTTAGGATGTATAAGTTCATTCCACCTAGACGCGCCGCTACTATAGATTATAGGTACGCTATAGTAATGGAAAAGCCTAATTCTCCTAAAAATCATGCCTTTTTCACGTGAAGAAGCCTTAAGAAAACAATTAATACAAACTTCTAGAGGCTTACCAAATTGCTTCATCATCCCAGCTTGTGTCTTATCAATATATTCAATAGTATCTCTATCAAGAACAACAAGATCTACTCTACCGTCACGAGCTGCAAAACGTGCTACTTGAGTACTTAATGGCTTAACAGCAACAATTGGATAATAAACTTTAATTCCTCTTACCTTCTCACGAATCTCCTTCTCAGATCGAGCTTCTATAGTTATTCTTTTAACGAATTTTACATTATTGACTTCCCTAACCTTCCACTTAAAGCCTTGATCTTCTAGACCAATGAATATATAACCCATTAATCTAGCAATACTAGCTATTCTATCAAGATCACTTGAGACATTAACCCATAGATCAACATAGCCGTTCAAACTATGCCCAACTCCTTAAGCAATTTATTAGCATCTTCAGCACCGCCTCTACCCTTAAAGGAAATCATTATATGTACAACATCATCACCATCACTGACAACAGCTCTACCTCTAAATAAATCCTGTTTATCAAGACGTATAAAGAATCTATTAGATCTACTATCGTACCTAAGATTAAAGCTAGCCCTCAAAACACTTCTTTCAACATCATCCAATAATGAGCCGAGTCTTCTCAATAATTCAATGGCATATTTATTACGTAAAACGATCTGTACAATCGTTATAGGATTACCATAATATCCCTTGACTATTTGCTTATTTATTTTAATTTTATCTTTAAATTCACCTGGTATAATCTTAAATAATGCATCCAATACCTTTCTCTCATCCTCGGTAGCATGGACGTATGTTTTTAACTCGACATAATTGATCCTGATCAAAGATACAACTCCAAATAATAATCTATATAGAATAAGGATAAAATAGTAATCTCTAGCCCCGCTCCTCTTCTCTCTTCATAGCTTCAACCCACAGATCGCGGGCACCACGGCTTGCCTCATGCCTCTTCTTCAATAGTCTCTCTTTCTGCTTCTTCTTCCACTTATACTTATGAGTACCCTTTAATCCACGGCTTTTCCTTAAGCCCCTCATCTTCTTACCAGCGCTAGTTAATCCACGGAATACTCTTCCACGATGGCTTTTACCAGTAATCCACTTGATGTCAGGATCATTCTTTATAGCTGGATGATGAGGATCGACAAGTATTACTTCAAACCATTTAAATAATCCATCCTCACCAACATAATAGCTATTCAAAACCTCTAGATTCGGGTACTTACGAGCAGCACGTTCCTCAGCAATAAGCCTTAGGCTCTTAGCAGGTGCAAATCCATAAACACCCATTCTCTTAGGACGCCTACCCTTATTAGGACGGGGCTTCCTACGTCCACCTTTCCTAACTCTTACTCTTACAACTATGAAACCTTGTTTAGCCTTATAGCCAAGTGCACGTGCACGATCCAGTCTAGTGGGCTTATCGATCCTAACAATGGCTGGTTGTTTTCTCCATTGTATAAGCCTCTGCTTCATCAATAAACCCATTTCTCCATCATACGGTCTCTTCCAAAGCATAGCTATATAGTGATACATGCTCTTAGCCATGTCAACCCTCCCATATATATCTCTAACTCATAGCCTAAGAAGGTATAGACATCTACACTAGTTTATAAATTTAAACATAACATTACTTGATAAGTAAAGTAACGATACCTGTGGGAAATGACCGATCAAGGCAATGTCCTATCATTTACCTTCTTAAATAATTCCTTATGAGAAAGAACTATATTGGTTGATAGATCATGTTTTTGAAGAAACTCCTTTAAAGCTTTATCCATAGTTAAAAAGAAAAGCTCTACGTGCGAGAACCGTTGCATACAGTATATTATTCAGCACATAGTAAACATTACCCATTACTCACCATAAATCCCTTAATTTCCTATACAAGTGAAGAGAATACATGGATACCGATGAGAATAGTATTTCTGGAATAAAGCAGTAATATTCATTAAATTATTACTAATTAGAAGTCTTAGAGAAAGAGTTGTATTAGATTAGATAAAGTCTTATGCCCTTCGCCTCCTTAGGTATTTTAATACGATGACTGACGCTATGACTACTATGAATACATATATGACTAACATATTATTATTAACATTGTTTGAAGAAGTAATGATCTTACTTATATCAATAAGATCGCCAGTATCCGGTCCCGATGGGGGTCCAGCTAATATGGCCTTTTCATAGACCACTGCCTTACCCTGCGATGTTATTTGGAACCATATGACAATGTTAGTACTTGGCGAGCCTACTTTAATGATAGGTAATAGATAGTTATAGTCTTTAGAGATTGCCAGATATAAATCATATACCTTTATGTCATCAGGGTTTACTCCTGTTTCTTTAATATATTCATCCTTTATGTACTTGATCAATGTATTATCTATTTCAATGAATTTAACTACCGGATTATGTGGTATAAAAGCTTCAAGATACTGCGCCTTTAGATAGTCATAAGCTTTCGATACCGTTTTAACCGAGGCTGATGATACACCTCTTATCTTCATTGGATAAACTATTCTTAATCCGCCAAGGTAGATATAGTATATGTCATATGGGTTTTTATATGATATACTAATTGTTCCACCCTTGATGGTGCCGTTAGGATATACTGTGTAAGCAATACCTGTGTAAACCTCCTCTCCACTCATTCCAAAATATGATATGTTAAACAGCTCTGGCGGATTAACCTGAAGAACTATATTAAACAAGAGCCTACGTAGATCACTGTCTTCAGTAATTAATCTATATGACCGCGTAGCCAGGCTATGTCCATCTAGATACTTAAAATACACCATCCCTATTTCAGATACAACCATACAGCCCTTCTCAAACTCTCTAACCCTGTACCTTAGTCCATCAACTACGACAGTGTACTCCCTAATGGGTTTTAGGAAACCTAGTATCTCGCCTATACTATAATGGGATATATTCATAACTAAATGATATATGAGATCCCTGTAGAAGATGCTGTTAGGATCAAATCTATTTAGCTTGATTATGGGCACCTTAGTATTGGCTAGGTAATCTATATCCTTAGGCGAATAACTATATTCAGACCTAGCACACACCAAAGTATTACTAGCCATTAGACAAACGGGCTGGATAGTTGTGAGGATCATCATTATTATGAGGACTACCATGTATATCCTATATAGTGTAAGATCATCCTGCATTACACACCCACCTCATGGCTGATATACATAGTACCACGTGTAAGTTACGGTATATCCTTGGCTAGTGTATGTCTCCAAGAATACTCTAGG